>JABXJZ010000023.1 GCA_013375335.1 Desulfobacterales bacterium | reverse complement strand
CTGTCCAGTAACTGTTGTTGAACCTGACCTCATGGCATTGACCATGCGGATCTCAAAGGGATCTATACCAAGGGCCTTGGCCAGGGAATCCATCTGCCCCTCGTGGGCAAAACTCACCTGGGGGACACCAAACCCCCTCATGGCGCCAGCCCATATCTTGTTGGTATAATACACCTCCCCATGGACCCTCACATGGGGAACCTCATAGGGGCCGACTGCATGGGTCGAGGCCCTGGATAGGACAGCCAACCCATAGGAGGCATAGGCACCGGTATCAAGGCTGAATCTCACGTCAACGGCCGTGAGCCTGCCATCTTTCCTGGCCCCGGTTTTATAGTGCATTGCCATAGCATGCCGTTTGGCCGTTGCCTGCATGGTTTCTTCCATTGTATACCGCAGTTTTACCGGCCTCTTTAAGTACTGGACCGCCAGGGCGATAAGGCCCTGCACGGAGATATCGAGTTTTCCCCCAAACCCCGCACCAGTTGCAGACTGGACTATCCTGATGTGATCGGGTCTTAAGCCGAGGGCAGCGGCTACGTCCCCCTGGTCATAGTGAGGATTTTGGGTGGATGCACAAATGACGATCCTCCCCCCCTCATCCAGTATCCCCAGGCCTGTCTCTGCCTCCAGATACCCATGGGCAGCCATAGAGGTGGTATATGTCTGCTCGATCACTATATCCGCCTCAGCAAAGCCTTGGTCTATATCCCCTCTAATGATATCCCGAGAGGAAAGAAGATTGCCACCCTCGTGAATGGGCTCGTCACCGGATCGCTTGGCCTCCTCAATGGTGAAAAAAGGGGCTAGATCCTCATATTCCACCTTGACCGCCTTTGCTGCCTTAACTGCAGTGGACTCAGCTTCAGCTGCCACGAGAGCGATGGGATCGCCCACATACCTCACCTTTCGTTCCACCAGGATCTCTTGGTCCTTGGTAATGATACCGTAACGATTACTCCCCTCGATATCCTGGGCGGTAAATATCCTGATGACACCTGGAATGAGCTCAGCCGCCGAGGTATCAATATTTCTGACGAGGGCATGGGGACGGGTGCCTCGCACGACCTTTAGGTGGATCATACCATCTACCCTGATATCATCCGCATACACGGCCCTCCCGAGGACCGCTTCCTTGGCCCCCCGTCTCTCTATGCTTCTGCCCACTGTCCCCAGCCTATTCATCATCTCCTCTCCAAGGCATCTCTAATGGCCCTGATGACCAAGCCCCTCAGTGCAGGCTTCTTGTACTCAGGTAGCCACTGCAGATCGGTCTCATCAATCGCCCTTTCGGATACCTCTGCCGCTGCTCGTTCAATGACCTCATCGCTTGCCCTCTGACCGTGCAAGATCCTTTCTGCCTCCCTCATCCTCACCGGCCTGGGTGTCACTGATCCAGGGGCAATCCGTGCCTCACGTATCCGCTCCCCCTTTTCATCCATGAACAAAACCACGGCCACACTCATCTGGGCGATGTCCAAGGCCCTTCTCCTGGCCACTCGCTCAAAGGAAAAAGCCGTGTGTTCCGGCAGCTTCTCCACCTCAATCTCGGCAATCAGTTCATCCCCGGCCAAGACCGTTTGATGGGGCTTGACAAAGAAATCAGCCAACGGAATCCAACGCTTCTCACCCCGCCTTATGATCTTTAGCCGGGAGTTCAGGACCATGAGCGCCGGTACTGTATCTGCTGCAGGGGAGGCATTGCCTATGTTGCCACCTATTGTCCCCTGGTTGCGAATCTGAGGTGAACCGATGAAACCGGCACCCTGGGAGAGCACAGGTGCAAATTTTCTCAAGATGGGAGAGCCTGCTAACTCGGTATGGGTAACTGTAGGACCGATGGAGATCCGATCCCCGTGGACTTGTATCCCCTTGAGTTCTTGAATGTCCAGGAGATTAACAACATAGTGAGGCTTGATCTCCCCATGTCCCAATTTGATCATCAAATCCGTGCCACCAGCAACGATCTTTGACTCATCGCCATAGCCAGCCAAAAAACCCAGAGTGTCATCTAAGCTGCTAAACGTTATGTAATCAAATTCCGGCAGGATCACGGCTCATTACTCCCTTTTGTAAATACCGACTCAACCGCTTCCTCTATCTGCTGGTAACCCGTGCATCGGCAAAGATTCCCTGAAATCGCCTCCTTGATATCATCCCGGTTGACGGCGGCGCGCCCATCATAGAGCGCCTTTAATGACATCAGCATCCCGGGGGTGCAAAATCCGCACTGGACCGCCCCTTTGTCAACAAACGCCTTTTGCAACGGATGAAGCGAGGATTCCGTACCGAGACCCTCAATAGTCTCAATGGTCTTTCCGTTGATCTGAGGTGCGAGCACAAGGCAGGAATTAACAGGCCTTCCGTTCAAAAGGATAGTGCAGGCACCACATTCTCCCACTTCACATCCCCTCTTGGTCCCGGTAAGATTGAGGTGATCCCTTAATAACTCGAGCAAGGATATGTTGGGCCGAATCTCCACCTCTCTTTTCTTGCCGTTGATGACAAAACTAACCTTTACGGTATTCACCTTTGTCTCCTCGATTACCCGCTAGCAGTTGGTCGCATTGCCCATTTTCTCAACTTACCGCAACATCATACTGGGGAGGAGCAGGGCAAGCTTTGGGAAGATCGTGATGAGGATAACGGTCGCGAATATCGACAACAAAAAGGGGAGCGCGCCGCGAAAGATATCCTCTACAGGTACGTCCTTCACTACCCCAGCAACGGTAAAGATGTTGAGTCCCAGTGGCGGTGTGATGAGTCCAGCCTCCATCATGAGGACGGCAATGACACCGAACCAGATGGGATCGAAGCCGAGTGCTACCACGACCGGGAAGACAACCGGCATCGTAAGGACCATCATTGATATTGCATCTAAAAAACATCCCAAGAACAGATAGATGAGGATCATGAAGGCGTGAACAAGGTAGGGCGATACCTGCAGCCCCGCTGCCCATGCCGCTACCTTCATTGGGATAGTCGACAATGCCAAAAAGTAACTGAAGACATTAGCACCAGCGACGAGGAACAGGACCATTACGGAAATCCGGACGGCCTCCTGCAGTGCCTGGGCAAGGTTTTTCCCATTCAGCTTCCTCTTGATGAGGGCGACAAGGAAAAGGGTTGTTGCCCCTATGGCTCCGGCCTCTGTGGGGGTAAAAAAGCCCATGTAGATACCACCCATGACCAGCAAGAAGATCGCCAGGGGCTCCCATATATCGGTGAGCGCCACGAGTTTTTCTCTCCAGGTAACCGGCTCAGGACTGACAGGTGCTAAACCTGGGTTCATCTTGACTTTAAGGACAACGATTCCCATATACGCCGCAGCCAGAATAACGCCGGGAATGATGCCGGCAATCAGAAGCTTTCCAATAGACTGCTCCGCCAACATACCGTAAACGATAAATCCTATACTCGGGGGGATAAGAAATCCGAGTGTTCCGCCGGCAGCAATACTGCCCGTCGCGAGCCTTGGATCATACCCAAACCGCTTCATTTCCGGAGCGGCAATGCTTCCCATGGTGGCCGCTGTAGCCACAGAAGAACCGGAGACAGCAGCAAAACCGGCACAGGCACCAATAGTCGCGATACCCAGCCCTCCAGGCAATCTTCGAAGCCACTTGTCAAAGGCCCTGTACAACTCGTGAGTCATCCCGGAGCTGCCAGCAAATCCACCCATGACGATAAACAGGGGGATGACCGTGTAGGGATAATAGGCCGAGACCTCATAGACCGTCCGGGCAGCCACTGGCAACGCCGCCTCTAGAGAGGACAAATAGGTGATTCCCGCGAATCCCACCAGCATTAATGAAAACGCAATGGGCATGCCCAGGAAGAGGAGAAAGAATACCAGAAGAGTGCCGATTACCCCTGTAGTTATGGGATCCAAGGTTATCTCCTGAGCAGTCTGCCTATAGAGGCTGAAAGGTCAATCAAGAGTTCTAGGGAGAGGAAAAGACCCGCTGCCGAGACCAGGAGTCTAAACGGTAACTGGGGAATTCTCAGCATGTCTGAAACCGCTCGTTCTTCAATCCCCACTATCCAGCCCTGCCATGCCAGGATGGAAATGATAAAGAGGCTCAAAAGGGTGGTTATAACATCCAGGATTAGCCCGGCCCACTGGGGGAGTCGAGCCACCAGCATCGATATGCGGACGTGTCCTTTTACCTGGTGCGTGTATGCAACACCGAGCAGTACGAAGCAGGCTAACATGTAACTGGATACCTCTACGGCCCCGGGGATAGGCTGGGCCCATGCGGCCCTGCCTATCACATCAGCAGCCGTAAGCAGCATCATAGGAATGAGTAGGCACATGCCTACCGAGCAGAGGTAGAAATCCGTGCGCTGTATCCCCTTCTTGATCGCCTCAAACCACCTCATCGCTCAACTCAATGCAGACAGTCTGATAGTTATTTCCATTCCGGTGGGCACGCGACGCATCGTACGTCACGCCTTTCGCATTCCTCATTATACATCTGCACTACCCTTTGTGCCGGAAGCCCCTTCTCCTCCAAATCCGCAACCCACTTACGAGTCATATCCTGAAATCTCGCATACCAGCGACACCCTTCACGGGGAGGCAGGTAATAGAGCTCCACCCCCCTGTCTGCAATCTCCTTCATCATGACCTTGTAGACCTTTACGGTTAATCCCCCGGTAGTTCGGAAGGGATTTGAGCATACCTCCTCTATGATCGGCTTGAGGTCGTCCGGTGCTCTCTCCCAGCTCTTCTCGTTCATTATTACACCTTCTGTGACGCACCCAAAGGCGGCTATCGTTCCATGCCTTGCAACCTCATAGAGCTTGAAGGCGAGAACCAACGGTGGGCACGTAACCAGCCCGTCTATAGTACCAGTTTCCATGGCCAGATACACATCACCAAGGGGCATGAATACGGGTTCTGCGCCCAACGCCTTGATATACGTTGTTTGGTGACCCCCAGGTGTCCTTATTCTAAGTCCCCTGCAGTCTTCGAGGGTACGCACCGGCTTGGTAGTCCACAGTGAGGCCTTGATACATCCATTTAATTCGATCATCTTCACCCCAGGAAATTCCCGATGCAGGATGCGCTTGTACATGGCATTGCCGATGTCAGTACCAATGTCTTTGCCATCCACCCAGACAGCCAGCGAGAGGACGTCGCTGAGAGGAAAACGCCCTGGAGTCCAGGTCGCGGTAAAGTAGCCCATATCAGAAAGCCCCTTTGCTACGATATCGTAATGCTCTGGGCCCTTGCCTAGGGCGCCTCCAGAATACATAGTGTAGGTTATGCGGCCATTGCTTCGCTTCTTTAGCTCCTCGAGCATCGGTATCCAAACAGTCTTCACCTCTCTGCTCACTGGCGGGTGCCAGGTGCTAAATCTTATATGCATCTCCCCTTTACTTCCAGCGAGGGCATCCATGCCTGAAGAGATGCTCATTGAGAGAGCTAAGCACATAATGAAGACCCCCAAACGTACGAACAATTCATGCGATCTCATCTCCATCCCCCTCTTAATAGTACCCTAGCCAAAACAGACCCCTTGCCAGAAGGGCGTAAAATCTCCCTCCAACAGATGACTATGTCAATTGAATTTTCGGAAAATCCGTAATCGCCGATATTAATTGTGAAAAGAATGAGATGTGCTGTTTCATGAGACTGTAATATGGTAGCTAGTAAGAAGTTATGTGTATATCTTCGGAACAAGAATTAGAATCAAATGTCGCCCCTGTCAATAGAATTTTATCCGATTCTCTCATTACTATGCCGGTTGCGGGTAGTCTCAGCAGGGTGTGAAAATTTATCTTTGGAAAATTTCGAAAATATGTGGTAAATGTAGCCCGCAAGCGTGTAGTCATCCCAATTCAGTGCATGGACTTGAGAGCCGTGCGTCATATCTTTTGTGAGTGAGGTGAACCAATCGTGTTTCACACAGCCACCTGGAAAGACGTAAAAGAAGGCCTCGTGACAGACATCTATTTTGAGAGGACCAAGAAGATCTTGGAGGCCAAGGGGGTGGATCTGCATGTTCGGGCGGAGTTTGTGGCGCACGTTCTTCGGTCGAATTGGTCCTGGGCGGTATTCGCAGGGGTTGAGGAATGTGCTGAGGTCCTAGAAGATCTCCCGGTTGATGTCAGGATGATGAGAGAGGGTACTATATTTGGCACTAAACAACCGGTAATGGAGCTCAGCGGGAAGTATCTCGACTTCGGCCAATATGAGACAGCCCTCCTTGGTCTCATATGTCAGGCATCTGGCATTGCTACCATGGCTGCCAGGTGTAAAAAGGCAGCCGGCAAGAAAGAGGTTATAAGTTTCGGCACCCGCAGGATGCACCCGACAATAGCTCCCTTGATAGAGAGAAACGCATATATAGGGGGCTGCGACGGTGTATCCGCTGGCCTTGGCGCCAAGCTCATTGAAAGAGAACCAGTAGGAACAATGCCCCACGCTCTCATCTTGATCATGGGCGATACTGTAAAGGCCACAAGGGCATTTGATGAGGTCATCGAACCAACGGTGAGAAGGGTAAGCCTGATAGACACCTTTAATGACGAAAAGATAGAGGCGGTTAACGTAGCTGGTGAATTGGGTGAGAGGCTTTATGCTGTAAGGTTAGATACACCACGGAGCAGAAGGGGAGATTTCCTGGAGATTATGAGAGAGGTCAGATGGGAGCTTGATCTTAGGGGATACAAGGAGGTAAAGCTTTTCCTCAGTGGTGGCATTGACGAGAGGGATATTGAAAGGTACAATGAACTAGCAGATGCGTATGGTATCGGAACGACAATAAGCAATGCACCGGTAGTGGACTTTTCCATGGACATAATAGAGGTAGACGGTCGGGCAGTAGCCAAGAGGGGGAAGATGTCGGGCAGGAAGAGGGTGTTTCGATGCAAGGAGTGCTTTAAGACAAGGGTTTGTCCTCTGACTGAAATGCCCGGAAGGTGTTCCTGTGGAGGCACTGAGGAGGAGCTCTTAGTCCCATTTTTCTCCAAAGGGCACCTGGAGCAGTCCCTACCGAAGCCTTCCCAGATCAGGGAATTCGTTTCACAGCAGTTGAGTAAGGTGGAATTATAGATCAGTAAAAGACTGAGTGACCACGAAAAACAAAAGGAAGGTAGTTACCCTAAGTCGGTTGATGAGTTACATGTTAGGGACCAGGCCGGACGAATTTGGCCTTGTCCCTGATAAAGAAGGCTACGTACCCATTAAGGAGTTTCTAAAGGCTATTCATGAGGTACCTCATATGGCCTACGTTCGGGAATCCCATGTAAGAGAGGCCCTGTCCAATGATGGGAACGGCATCTTCGAGATTGAAGGGAAAATGATCAGATCTACCAAACGGACCTTTTGTCTGGTAGACGAGGAGAACGATATCCATTCTCCTCCGAAGATCCTCTTCACTGGGGTCAAGAGAAAGGCATACCCGTATATTCTGAGGGATGGCCTGTTGCCTGGATCGAGACAGTATGTGGTGATGACCACAGAGAGAGATCTTGCAGTCCGGATTGCACGTCGGCTCGATCAGAAGCCAATTATCTTAGAGATTAACGCAGCAACAGCGACCGAGAATGGAATAAGGTTTTTCCCCTTTGGTGATGCGATCTATCTGGCAGAGAGGGTTCCCGCCCACTTTATTAGTGGCCCTCCTTTGCCTAAGGAGCCGCCGTCTAAGGAAAGGCCCTTGGACAAAGGAACGGAAATATCCCCTGGATCCTTTGTCTTGAGAGCGGAAAGGGATCCTGATCTTAAACGGCGAAAGAGGGCCAAAAAAAGGATCGGGTGGAAGGAGGAGGTGAGAAAAGGGAGAAAAGGAAAAAGGGCTGGCTACAGACACCTCTTTGAGGGAGTATTGGGAAATTAGAGAAGAAAGAGCAGAGGGTCACTATGAATTTGGTGGGTATATTATCCGCAGTGGAAATTAGGGTCCCCATCTATATAGTTATCTGCTATCTTGCTGGAATATCTCTCTGTCTCCTGCTTAATCGGATAAGAGCTGGTCTTTCCTTGTCATTTTTCTTTATCTTCTATGTCGGATATTTGCACAATAGAACGCTTTTAATTGAAGCTATGAAAGGCTCTATCGTAGGGATAGGGATATATGCGAGTCTGGGCTTTGTTATTCTCCTTTTCGCTGTTGTCTCTTTGTTTTCCTCCCCTAAGTAAAAACCCGGGATCTTTAAGCAAACTTCTTGCTGTAACCGGGAAGTAGATCTCCTCATTGCCTCAGGTGAGTCAGGGATTTTTATGTCTGAAGGAAGGATTATTGAATACATCGACCAGAGGGAGATCATCCTATCTGTCTGTGTGAAAGACAGGGGAAGCAAGTTGCAGCTCTTGACCTTATCCAACCATGAGGTGAGTATCTCTCCCAAGAGGGCCCTCCTCGTTTCATCTACTACCTTGGATATTTCCAGGTCAAGGGAGGAATTACTGAGGGAGTTAAGAGTGGCTCAGAATAGGCGCATTGATTACATGAAAAAGGTCCCCATTGAAGATCTATGGGAACTCACGTATGAGGAAGAGGAGGCATTTACCTATAGATATCTTGCCCAGCTTTCCTTTGGCCAGGACGCCACCGATGACCACATATCTGCGCTCGTCAGGGCCCTTTTTGCTGACAAGGTCTATTTTAAGATGAAGGATGACCACTTTGTCCCGAACAGTCCGGAAAAGGTAGAGCAGATAAGAAGGGCCAGAGAAGCTGCTGAGCTACGAGAAATGGAGATTACTGGAGGAGCAAACCTCCTTAAGGACGTGATCGATAATCGATATGGGGAGGATCCACCCATAAAGGAACGCATTATTGAAATACTCGTCCAACTCGCCCTTTATGGCAAGGATGCCCCTGATTTTAACCTGGGCAGGGAGATGTTCACTCGGGCTGGAATCAAGGATATAGGTCAGGCACGCCACTTATTAGTGAAGCTGGGTGTATGGCATGAAGACGAGAATCTTGACCTCCGTAGGCTTAAGATAAGGACTGACTTCAGTGAACCATGCCTCAAAGAAGCAGAGGAGGTCATGAAAAGGGACGTAGACCTCTCTGGTCGGGAAGACTTGACAGATCTGCCAATCTTTACCATTGATGGGCCATTTACCAGGGATTACGATGATGCATTAAGCCTGCAGCCTCTTAAAGGAGGCTATAGACTTGGAGTTCACATTACCGATGTAGCCCCATTTATTGAGGTTGGCGGATGCCTCGACACGGAGGCCTCCAGTAAGGCGAGTTCCCTCTACCTTCCGGCGAATCAGATCCCCATGTTCCCTTCAAGCGTCTCTCACAATGCGTTAAGCTTGGTAAAGGGCTGTATAAGGCTGGCTATTTCCCTCTTGGCGGATTTCGATGGGGACTGGAACCTCAAAGGCTATCGCTTTATACCGTGCATCGTAAGAGTAGAGAGGCAGCTTACTTACGAGCACGTAAACGCCGCGTATGCTGATGAGCCAATCTTCTCCGCCCTCTACCAGCTGAGCCAGACCCTGAGACGGAAGAGGGTTGTCAACGGGGCATTGCTCATACCCCTGCCGGAGATCCATTTCGAATTTGACAAGAACTGCGGTATACAGATTCGACTTATAGAATCGGACACCCCTGCAAAGATCATTGTCTCCGAATGTATGATCCTCTATAACTGGCTGGCAGCGAAATTCGCCTCCGAGAGGGCCCTGCCTATCCTCTACAGGGGCCAAGAACCACCTCAAGAAAGGTTACCCCATGACGAATCTCACTATATCTATTACGTATTTCAGCAAAGGCGCAAACTTGAGCCGCTTCTGGTAGATATCATACCCCAGCCACACAATAGTCTAGGGGTGGACGTGTACACCAACGCAACCTCCCCGTTGAGAAGGTATTTGGACCTGCTTGTGCAAAGGCAAATGCATTCTGCCCTGCTCAAGGAAGGGCCTGTTTATACAGAATCAAGGCTTCGAGAACTGAACATGGTGATACAGCAGACATTAAAGGGTATCGATCTGATGAAGAGGAACCAGGTCAGGTATTGGATACTCAAATATCTTGCAGGAAGGATAAATGAGAGGTTCAATGGCATTGTCTTCCAAAAGGTGAGGTACAAGTATTTGATAATACTCACTGACTTTCTTTTCGTTGCTGACCTCCAAACAAGAGGTGGTCTTGAGTTGTCAGAAGGGGAAGAGATAGCAGTAGTTGTCAGAAAGTCAGATCCCTGGGACGACGTGCTTATCCTTGAGCTGGCCGATCGAATCAATAAATAAGGCCGGGCCATCAGGCCCGGCCCATGCTTTCCCTCTCGCAGGGGCACCTACCGTATTCGAACATCATCCAGTTTTTCTACTACCCTGACTCCTGCAGCGGTCATGTCTTCAATTGCCTTCTTGATTGTCTTCGGGTCCACGCCCCGGCAAAGATCCTCAACGACAGTGACTTCGAACCCCAGCTTAGCTCCATCAACGGCTGTGCTCTTTACGCAGTAATCGGTGGCGATCCCAAACATCAACAGCTTGTCAATGCCCTGCTTTTTTAAGGCACTTTCCAAGACAGTCTTCGTTCCACCACCGACATAAAAGCCAGAATAACTGTCCCAGTCCATGAGCATTCCCTTTTGAGCTACCAGCGTGAACACGGACTCATCAATCATGATCTTCGCATTCTCAGTACACTGGACGCAGTGAGGGGGCCACAGGACCTGATCTTGTCCGTGGAGCTTGATAACCTCAAACGGCTTTTTCCCAGGGTGATTGGTGTAAAAGGAAAGGTGATTCTTGGGGTGCCAATCTTGGGTAGCACAGATGTCGAGGCCCTTTTTCTTCAAGTCCCTTACGGCTGCCTCTACCTGCTTCACGTAGGCCTTATCCGAACCTGCTACCCCTAAGGACCCCTTCTTCCATATAGTGAAGTCGCCCTGGACGTCCACTAGAACAACTGCCCACTTGCCTGCCGTGACTGCTGATGTGCCTACTATGAGTGCCATACCGGCAATCAAAAACATTAGCCCAAGCTTTTTCATGGCCTTCCTCCTTTCTAAGTTTTTAAGTGTCATGCTGAGACCACATTACGTAGCTCCATCCCCCCTTTCTACGCTAGGCTTAGGGACCCAAAGGGCCCATGGATCAAAAAGAGTATCCCTACCAGGACGATAAACGCCGGTCCCACCAGATCCAAATGCCTTAGGTAGGTCCGGGCACTTCCCAGTCGATTGAGAAGGGATCGAGATGTCAACACCCCTACCCCCACTATGACCAAGGCCCCTCCTAGGCCAAGCGAGAAGACTAAGATCATTATGATCCCATATCCGGCCTTGCCGATGGAGACACCTGCTAGAAGAACGGCCAGTGCCGAAGGGCAGGGAATTAACCCACCAGAAAATGCCAACCAGAATGCCTGGCCTGTCGTCCCCTTGGGATGGTAATGGTGAGAATGGCCGTGGGTATGATCACGGATGTGATCGCTATTCAGCCCATGGCTTTTGGGGTGAGCATGTAACCTTTCAAGGATACGCCGATAGAAGACATACGACCCAGCAATGACAATCAAAACGGCAGAAACCCTAGCCATCAACGGGTACAGAGTGGACGGGAGGATATATTGGGAAAAGAACATAATAATAAGGCCCAGCAAAACCACGCTGAAGGTGTGCGTTGCAGTGGTAGTGAGACCCATAACGACGGCATCCTTGATATGTCCGTGGCTTCCAACCAGATAAGCGGCCATGATGGATTTGCCATGGCCGGGGGTAAAGGCATGGCCAATACCCAATAGAGTGGCAATGCCAAAACCCAGAATTAACCAGGGCCAGGTTAGATCTCGCTCCACATATGTTCGTAGGTTGAATATCAGCTCCCGGGTCATGTTTCTGGCATAGATCTGCTTTCTCCCTGAGAGATCCCAGGAGATCTCCGCATGATCCTTATCCAGCAGGTCATACTGGTTCCAGTCACCGGGATCACCCGAGGTCGAGATGCTGAAAAATGACTGGAACAGTTCATTCTTATCCGCAAGCAGTGTGTAGTGAACAGTGAATGATTTCAAGGGCCTGGAACTGTGCAGCTCCATGATCAGTTCAAAACCAATTGGTAAGGCCTTCATTGCTACAATTGTCACTG
>JABXJZ010000184.1 GCA_013375335.1 Desulfobacterales bacterium | reverse complement strand
CATAATCGGGGATATCCCTGGTAGTCAGTGACAGCTCCTCTATGCCGGTCTTTTCCGCCACGCTGATCCAGATTTCAGGCAGCAGAATCCCTTCGAGATCCAGACACACTATATACATTTAGCTATCTGTCTCCCTTTCTACCCTAAAGAGAACTGTCCTTTCAGTTACGACATCAAGCTTATCTACCAGCTCAAGCGACTTCCTGACATCCCTTTCCATTGCCTCATAGGTGAGCATAACTACCGGGACAGAGCCGTGGCCCCCTCTGCCTTTCTGGATAACAGAGGCAATGCTGATGTTGTGAGCACCGAGAATGCCGGATATCTTGGAGAGCACCCCGGGTTTATCGAGCGCGGAAAATCGAAGATAATAACCGGTAACGAGCTGATCCATGGGCTTAAGAGAGAGCTCCCTGGCGGGCGGCCGTGCAAAGGAGAGAGGCGAGACCCTCCTTGTAATACCTTTGATTTGATTCCTGGCTATATCCATCAAATCAGAGACAACAGCGCTCCCTGCAGGCCTTCTGCCCGCACCAAGACCATAAAATAGCGTAGGCCCTACAAAATCACCTTCAACATAAACCGCATTATAGGCCTCATTGACATTTGCCAGGATGTGGTCCAGGGGGACAAAGGCAGGGTGCACCCTGGCCTCGATATGCCCATCTACCTCCCTTGCAACAGCCAACAATTTTAGGCAATAGCCCAACTCCCCTGCAAACCTGATATCCTCAGGGGACACCGTATCAATCCCCTCCCGGTACACATCCTCATATCTACAGGGGTATCCAAAGGCCAGGGAGACAAGGATGGTCAGTTTATGGGCGGCATCACTGCCGTCAATATCAAGGGTGGGATCCGCCTCTGCATAGCCACAGCTCTTTGCCATTGAGAGCGCCTCATCAAAGGAGACCCCCTCTCTTGTCATCCTGGTTAGGATGTAATTGGAGGTGCCGTTTAAAATGGCCAGGATTGCCTTGATTCGGTTTGCAGCCAGCCCCTCTCTCAGGGCCTTGATAATGGGAATGCCCCCGGCAACACTTGCCTCAAAGGCCACCTCAACGCCATATCTTTCCGCTGTCTCAAACAAGAGCCTGCCATGCTGGGCAATCAGGGCCTTGTTGGCAGTAACCACCTGTTTCCCCCTCTCCATAGCGGCTAGGATATAGTCCATGGCCTGATCACAGCCGCCCATCAGCTCGACAATAATATCTATCTCAGGATCATTGACCACCTCCATTGCATCAGTGGTGAGCACTTCAGGGTCAACCTCAACACCCCTGTCTGAGTCGATATCCAAGTCCGCAATCCTCTTGAGCACAATCCCCGCACCAACCCTGTCCTCTATCAATCTACGGTTAGTGCTCAGGGCCTCTACCATACCTGCCCCCACTGTCCCAAAGCCAATCAAGCCGACCTTTATCTGGGGCATTCACTTACTCCCCTAAAGGATCCTTCTAATCCCCCTTACCGCTTGGTTAATCCTATGCTTGTTCTCAACCAGGGCAAACCTGACGTATCCCTCACCATATTGCCCAAAGCCCACGCCCGGTGAGACTGCCACTTTAGCCTCTTTTATGAGCAATCTTGAGAACTCCAGAGAATCCATCTCCGCATATCTATCCGGTATTTTGCCCCATACAAACATGGTGCCCTTGGGTTTGTCAATGTTCCACCCAACCCTCTCCAGGCCACTGATCAGGGTATCCCGCCTCTCCCTGTAGACCTCTGCTATCTCCCTCACACAGTCATGAGGTCCCTTTAAGGCTATAATAGAGGCTATCTGTATTGGCTGGAAAACCCCGTAGTCCAGATAGCTCTTTATTCGCCGCAAGGCCATTATTATCTCCCTGTTGCCAAGGCAGAAACCCACGCGCCAGCCAGGCATGGAATAGCTCTTGGAAAGAGAAAAGAATTCAACGCCTATCTCCTTGGCCCCGGATACCTGAAGGAAACTTGGAGGCCTGTAACCATCAAAAACTAGATCTGCATAGGCAAAGTCGTGAATGACCATCATCTCATGATCGGTGCAGAATTCCACGATCTTCTTAAAGAAGTCTATATCCACTACATTTGTAGTCGGGTTATGGGGATAGGAGATGATCAGCATCTTTGGTCTTGGCCATGTCTGCTTTGTCGCTGTCAAGAGATCCTCAAAAAAATCCCTGTCCGGCCCAATGGGAATTCCCCTCAGGTCGCCTCCGGCAATAATTACCGAATATGGATGAATGGGATATGTAGGATTAGGGGCAAAGACTACATCACCAGGGCATATGGTGGCTAAGACCAAGTGGGATATCCCCTCCTTCACCCCGATAGTAACAATAGCCTCCTCGTCGGGATCGAGCTCAACCCCAAAACTGCCTTTGTACCGATCACAGACGGCCCGTCGAAGCTTGGTGATCCCCCTTGAGGCCGAATATCTATGATTTTTTCCCTTCTGCACCGCCTCTACCATCTTGTCTACAATATGCTTAGGTGTAGGCAAATCCGGGTTGCCCATCCCCAGATCAATGATGTCTTCACCCCTTCGTCTCGCATCCATCTTCCACTCGTCGACACTGGCGAAGACATAAGGAGGTAATCGCTCAATCCTCGCGAATTCACGCATCTCCCTGCTCCTCCCCTTAAAATCTTATTTTCATACTACACAACATCGGCGATAGTCAAAACTTTCTTTGCCTCCCATCCTTCCTTGTGCTGGCCTTTCCCCCTCACTCGCTTGCCAAGGATCTCCAGGCGACCTTGTTGAAGATACCTTCATGTTCCCGGATGTAATGAGAGAGGAGGAAGATAATAGTTGAATTTCGTCAAGAAATTGGGTAGCAGAGAGGTGAACGCCCGAGCTCCTTAGCGCTATCGGGTTTCAATGGGCGAGTATATGCGAGCGCCCTAAGGTCAATGGAAGGTAAAGATCATGGCAGATGAGGGAATTAAGGACAGGTACGCAGAGGCAGGTGTCGACATAGATGCCGGTAAGAGATTTGTAGACTCTATAAGGCCCCTGGTAAGGGACACATTTAAATCAAATGTGATGAGCGACATCGGGGGCTATGCCGGTCTCTATTCCGTTAATTTAGGGAACATCAAGAAACCCGTCCTTGTCTCATCCACTGATGGAGTGGGCACAAAACTTAAGATAGCCTTTATGCTCGATAAGCATGATACGGTCGGAATAGATCTGGTGGCCATGTGCGTCAATGATATCCTCGTACAAGGCGCAACTCCGCTCTTTTTCCTCGATTATCTCTCAATGGGCAAACTCAACCATGACACCGCAGTAGAGATCGTAAGGGGTATTAGCAGAGGCTGCGAGGAGGCTAACTGTTCCCTCATCGGGGGGGAGACAGCTGAAATGCCTGGATTCTATGCCCAAAATGAATATGATCTTGCCGGGTTCGCCGTGGGGATAGTAGATGCTGATCAGATCACCGACGGCAGTGAGATAGCCATTGGACACCAGCTGATCGGGATAGGCTCCAGTGGGCTTCACAGTAATGGCTATACGCTGGTCAGGAGGATATTTTTTGACTTGCTTAAGCTCTCCGTGAGCGACTATGTTGATGAACTTGGCCGCACAGTTGGGGAAGAACTACTCGAGCCAACAAAGATCTACGTCAAGCTCATGGGCCGGCTCATAAGGAACTTCTCCATATTCGGCATCTGCCACATTACTGGAGGGGGAATAACAGAGAACCTCCCCAGGATCCTGCCCAAGGATTGCCAGGCAGTAGTCAGGCGATCATCATGGACGCCTCAGGCTATCTTTCACTTTATCAGGGAGGCCGGAAATATCACCGAAGGGGAGATGATGAGGACCTTCAACAACGGTATCGGCCTGATAATTACCGTGTCCGAGAAGGACGTCCAGGATGTTGTGCATCAAGTTCAGGCGATGGGCGAGCGGGCATTTCACATAGGATGGATAGAGGAAAGGGATTCGGGCCCAGCAGTGAGATTTATCGATTGAGGGCATGATCCTTGCCTGTCCTGATAAGTAGTTGCCTCCTTGGCATCGAGTGCAGGTATGACAGCGGTCACAGCCGCCCTTCTTCTCAGTGCTGGCAT
>JABXJZ010000183.1 GCA_013375335.1 Desulfobacterales bacterium | reverse complement strand
TAGCCTATGCCACCAATACCCTGGTGTCCGAGCGCCACCACCCGTTGGTAGGCATCGCCGACCCCTGCCTTGGCAACGGCTACCTCCATTGAATGGGGTAGACCCTGGTCTGACTTCCACGCTGCCTCATAGGTGAGGTACCGAGAAATATCAATATCAGTGAGCATATTAGCGCAGTGGAACTGGATCGCCTGGAAGCTACCAATGGGATGGCCGAACTGCTGCCGTTCTTTGGCGTAAGAAACTGCCATTTCTACCACCTGCACCCCACCGCCGACCATCTCAGCGCACTTCCCTAGTGCTGCCCGCTCAAGGGTGCGCTCGATAGCCGGCCAGCCCCTATCCAGTTTACCGATAATGCTGTCCCGACTTACCTTCACCTTATCGAAGATGACCTCACACTGTTTGTCACCGCTGATAGTCTTCAGTAATGTTGTCGAAAGCCCCGCCGACCTCCCATCAAGGAGAAAGAGGGTGATGCCGTCGGCTTTCACCCCCGCCTCCTTAGTCCTGGCAACACAGATCATGTAGTCAGCGATATGGGCATCGGTGACAAAGAGCTTGGTACCATTGAGGGCGTAATCGAGACCTTCCGGGGAAGCCTTAAGGGCAACCCCAGAGGCCTCATAACTGTTACTCGGTTCGGTAAGTGCCAGGGCACAAATCAGATCACCCGAGGCGATCTTGGGCAGTAGCTCCGCTTTCTGCTCCCTCGTTCCGGCGTCAAGGAGCAGTAACCCGGAAAGGACGACCGTAGAGAAAAACGGACCAGGAAAACAGGCACGACCCATTTCCTCAAGCAGCACGGTGAGGTCGAGGAAAGAACCATTAGAACCACTGTATTCTTCCGGGAAGGGAAGTCCAAGCCAGCCAAGATCGGCTATCCTTTTCCAGAGCTGAGGCGAATAGCCCTTCTCGTCCTCTTCCATTGCCCTCACATACGACGTGGGACATTCCTTCTCCAGAAATTCCCTGGCAGCCGCTTTCAGCCTTTCCTGTCCCTCACTCAAAGCTAAATCCATGGCCCTTCCTCCTCAGCTTCACGATTTGCCTGCTGTCATTCCCGTGGTAGCCCAAGCCCCCTGGCGGCAATAATGACCCGCATGATCTCGTTGGTTCCCCGATAGATCGACTCAATAACGGATCTCCGGTGCTGACGCTCAATGCGTCCATTTACAGGTGCCCACTTGGAGCTCGGCTGAAGCTGTCCAAAGAGCCCCATCATGTCCACCCAGGTATTGTAAATGCGCTGAATTAATTCCGCGGAATAGGCCTTAGACATCGCCGATTGATAATTGGGAACCGTACCGCTGTTGATCATCCAGGCCACCCTCCAGTCAAGCAGGCGCGCACTGCTAATCTCAATTGCCAGTTGAGCAAGCCGGTGGCGGACTATAGGGTCTCTGGCCAGGGGCTTACCGTTAAATTCCGTCTCCTTAACATAGGTGAGCATCTCCTCGAAGAGATGATATAGTCCGCCAGAAGGGGTAACTCGCTCGTAATCCAGGGCAGTCATGATCTGGTAGAAACCCCGGTTCTTTTGGCCGATTAAGTTCTCCTTGGGCACCTTAACGTCTTCGTAGATAACCTCATTGGTCATGAGGTCGCTCATGGTTCGCATGGGACAAATGGTAATGCCCGGGCTCCTCAGGTCAACCACAAATACCGAGATGCCCTGATGCTTTTTGGGATTCTCCCAGTCAGTCCTGGCCCCTAGCCAGTGGAACTGGGCGTAGTGGGCAGCAGTGTTAAAGATCTTCCGCCCGTTCATAAGGTAGTAGTCATCCCTCTCCTCAGCAAACACCTCACCAGCTGGCCCCGCTGCCCTTAGTTCCAAAGATGCGAGATCAGAACCGGCCTGGGACTCGGTATAACCGAGGGTATACTCTACCTCTCCTCTTGCGATTGGCGGCAGCAACCTCCTCCTTTGCTCCTCGTTGCCATACTCGAGAATAGCTGGCCCAACCATACTCGCGCCTACCGTAAGCAGAATCCGCCATCCGCCCACCGCACGGGTAACCTCGTCCATAATAATGAATTTGTCCATATAGGGGCTTCCAAGCCCACCGTATTCTTCAGGCCAATCAGGTGTGAGCCACCCCCTAGCCCCCAGCTTACGAAAGAAATCCCAGACATAGGGTCCAAAGCCAGCCTCACGCTCGTCTTCTTCAATGAGCTGCGGCGTTACTTCTTTCTTACAGAATTCACGAACTTCCTGCCTGAGTCTTTCCTCTTCTTTGCTAAAGCCAAAATCCATGACCGACTCCTCCCAAGCGCCCTTAGTCGTCAACTGATCACAAGTGAACTGGTGGGAAGCCCCCTTTTTAAGAGGCGTAGTATAGGAGGAAAAGAGATTACGTGTCAAGGAAAAGGACCTCACCCACAGGGTAACGTCAAAGTCCAGGGTATGGGTATCTCTTTTTTCAGTATGCCCTATAACGTGAGGCTTTATTGGGTCGTTTCAAAATGGTTTATTGCGCCATAAGCCTTAGAATAACAGGCTCCATCTATATAAATATATAAACCATTTTGAAACGTTTCGGCGAGCTCACGTCGAGTCGCCCACCAGTCTGAACCATGTGAGGGCATACTGAAAAAAGAGATACCCATACCCACACATATGAGCCAAAGAATCAATATGTCAGGTTTTACTATGACTTAGCCTTGCCCTCACCCACACGGCGCTTTTAGGTCCTGACATCAGTCCTTGCTGTATTTGATAGAAAATACCTAACAATGGAAAATGAATTTGCTCTAAACTTGACACACAAGTCCACATCTCCCTATACTTGCCCCACCAGAAGAAGAGCTTGTGTTCCAAACCTATAGGGGAAACGGAGGATTACTAATGGAAGATCTTCTCGAGCCAATATCGCAAGGTGTGCAAAGTGGAGAAGACAAGAGAGTTGTTGACCTGGTTGGCAAGGCTTTAGAAAGCGATATATCCGCACAGGATATCCTGGAGAGGGGCCTGGTTCCGGGTATCCAAGCGCTCGGTAAACTGTTCAAAGATGGCAGGGCATACCTTCCGGAGATCTTGATTTCCTGTCGAGCCATGAATCGTGGGGTTGAGATCTTGAAGCCCTCCCTCTCCAGCGCTGATATCTCCGGCAAGGGGACTCTAGTTCTAGGGACCGTGGAAGGCGATATGCACGATATCGGCAAAAACCTGGTCAAGCTCATGCTTGAAAGTAACGGCTTTCAGGTGGAGGATTTGGGGACTGACGTGGCTCCTGGCGCATTTGTGAGCGCAGTTCAGGGGGAAGCCAAGGTGGATATCGTGGCGATGTCAGCCCTCCTCACCATGACAATGACCTCTATACCCGATGTTATTGAGGCCCTGAAGCGGGCGGGGCTGAGGGACAAGGTGAAAATAATGATCGGTGGGGCGCCGGTCACTCGCGAATTTGCTGACGAAATAGGCGCTGAGGGATATGCTGAGGACTGCGTCTCCGCGGTGGATGAGGCTATTCGGTTGACGTCGATCTGACAGCGTTGACGCTCAGGCGGGATCCATATGGTGAATACAGGCGGGTAGCGCGATGGCCGACCCGCCTGCTCATTTCAGCACACATACCCAGCTATGGCTATGCAGCTGGCTACCCGCTACTTCGGGATGACGACGCCATAGCTCCCCTGCTTTTTGGTTTTCTCTACATAATCGGGTCGCACAGGCGCAAAAATGTCGATCGCCACACACGGTACATCATACAGGTAACCGCCGTGGGGTATATTTGAAGGCAGTCTGATCACATCCCCTTTCTTGATCCGATAGAGCTTTCCATCGATCATTTCGTCCATATAGCCGTCAACAACAATCATAATCTGCTCCGCCTCATGCTTGTGGCTGGGAAAGACCGACCAGGGGCTCATGGTAATGAAACTAACCATGATTCGATCTGCCCAGATCAGGCGGGAGTTGGCCCCTTTTACCAATTCGGTCCACGGGATGCAATCCTGATTGACGATATATTTGCTATACTCCGCAGCCGTGGCATATGGCTCTTTGGCCTGCGCCGCATGGACCGTGCAAAGGACAAATAAGAACACCAGAGCCGCTACGATAATTAC
>JABXJZ010000511.1 GCA_013375335.1 Desulfobacterales bacterium | reverse complement strand
CTTGCAAGTGGAGGCCAGGAGCGTCTTCTGTTACTGGGCGGCCCGTGAATTGGGTTTGAGCGCTACGGAGATGGCAAAACGGCTTGGGATGACGCAACCTGGAGTGGGTTATGCGGTCAGCAGGGGCGAAGATATCGTGGAAAGGATGAAATATAGTCTGGGTGACTAAGTTATTTACTTATTTATGGACGTCCCTTTATCTGATGCTTGAAAAGAAAAGCTATTTAGCAATCCTGTTTGGCATAGCACTTCTGTTCGGGCTTTACCTGACGAGTCTATACAGTTACCTCCTTTTTCACGGCCTTGCTGAGCTATTCAGCATCGTCATTGCCTGCGGCATTTTCATGCTTGCCTGGAACTCCCGCCGTTTCCTGGATAACACATATCTCCTGTTTATCGGCATCGCGTATCTGTTCATCGGTGGTCTGGATCTGATTCACACACTTGCCTACAAGGGGATGGGCGTCTTTCCGGGGTATGACGCAAATTTGTCTGCCCAGTTGTGGGTTGCAGCGCGATATGTGGAAAGTCTCTCTCTTTTGATTGCCTGTTTTTTTATAGGCCGAAAGCTGAAAACAAATCTCGTTTTTCTCGGCTATATCTCGGCCATGTTTCTTTTGCTGGGGTCTATTTTCTCCTGGAACCTTTTCCCTGTCTGTTATGTTGAAGGGATGGGGTTGACCCCTTTCAAAAAGATCAGTGAGTATATTATCTCTCTTATTCTGCTTGCCTCAATTGCCATGTTGTTTAAAAAACGTTACGAGTTTAATACGAGCGTATTACGGCTACTAATCGCATCCATCATCTTAACCATAGGTTCGGAATTGGCCTTTACATTTTATGCGCACGCCTATGGACTTTTCAACTTGATCGGTCACTATCTCAAAATTATTTCCTTTTATCTCATCTATAAAGCCATTATCGAAACGGGTCTGGCGAGGCCTTATGCGCTGCTCTTTAAAAATCTGAAGCAAAGCGAGGAGGCGCTCAGGGAGAGTGAGGAGAAGTATCGTTCTATGATGGAAGGTATGAAGGATCCTGTGTACATTTGCTCGCCAGATTACCGTGTAACGTATATGAACCC
>JABXJZ010000510.1 GCA_013375335.1 Desulfobacterales bacterium | reverse complement strand
TCTAAGAAATGTCATGGGGGAGCTTGCACTGGATGAGACCCTGGTTTCCCGTGAGACGGTGAATAACAAGCTTCGTATAGTTCTCGACGAGGCGACGGATAAGTGGGGGGTTAAGGTAAACCGGGTAGAGCTGAAGAACATCGAACCGCCTACGGAAATACAGGATGCCATGGCCAAACAGATGAAGGCCGAACGGGAGAGAAGGGCTACCGTTACTGAGGCAGAAGGATTGAAGGCAGCAGCCATCCTAACAGCAGAAGGTGAAAGGAATGCGGCAATTGCCAAAGCAGAGGGTAGGAAACAGGCGGCCATCCTGGCAGCTGAAGGAGAGGCTGAGGCCATTTTGAAAGTTCAAAGGGCAGAGGCGGAGGCCATAAAATTGGTCTATAACGCCATCCATGAAGGAAATCCCACCAATGACTTGATCGCCATAAAATATATGGATGCCCTGAAGGAGATGGCAAGAGGAGATGCCAATAAGGTATTCCTCCCATATGAAGCCACCGGAGTATTAAGCTCTATTGCAGGAATAAAGGAGATTTTGACTGAGAGGAGGGAAAGCCAATCGACTGAGAGGAAGGAAAGCGAATCAAAGAAGGAGTAAGACATAAGACAGCTTTAAGAGAGGAAGCCTTCACGTCCAGTAAGATTTAATAAAATGATTAGAAGTATTTCGCTGCAGAGTAGCGGCGGAGTATTAACCGCTGAAAATAGGGTCTTGACATTGGATGAATTGAATATCCTGCCTAACAAATTAGGAAATAGGTAGAAAATTAAAGGTAACCATACAAAACACACGAGCTTCACCTGAAGATATGGTACGCACCGTCACTTCTTCGGTGGAAAGGGCGGTGCGACTGCAGGTCAAGTTTGCCTATGGAAGAGCCTCAATTAGGCGGCAGAAGGACAAGCGGAGGTGGCAGATGTTTTTCAAAAAGAAGTGCCCCAACTGCGGCGCCAAGAACCCTGAAGCGCTGAAAGCCTGCGCCATATGTGGCGCGCCGTTTGCTTTGAGACAGATGAAGGAGCAACTGGAAGGACGTAAAGGGCCGACTCCAGCTTGGCCAAAAGAGGTGGAGAAGGAGGC
>JABXJZ010000509.1 GCA_013375335.1 Desulfobacterales bacterium | reverse complement strand
GAGATAGTGAAGATCCTAGACGGCATCGTGGATATCTATATGCCGGATATGAAATATATGGACGCTGATCAAGCGGGGAAATATTCGTCCGGGGCCTCAGACTATCCTGAAGTGGCGAAGAAGGCGATCATCGAAATGAACCGGCAGGTCGGAGAACTCCTGACCGATAAGCGAGGAATTGCCCTGAGCGGGCTGATCATCCGACACTTGGTCATGCCCAACCGGGTGGCCGGGACAGAGAAATTCGTCAGGTGGGTGGCTGAGAGCCTGTCTAAATCCACCTACGTGAACATCATGGCTCAATACCGTGTGGAATACAAGGCCTTTAACTATCCAGAAATCGCCCGTGGGATTACTGCACGGGAATTCTTGGAAGCAATGGACTGGGCCGAAAAGTACGGCCTGACCAACCTTGACCCTAAGTCTTTGGCGGTCAGGAACTTTTACTCCTTCTTTCAACGCCGATCAGGCTGAATTTCCCGGGCTCACGCCCAAATGCCGGGTATGGGCTTTCCACAGTACCCGCACTTCCCTTTCTTCAGATGCATCTCTCCGATCATGTATCCCGTGCGCTGGATTATCATTTTCTTGCACCTTGGGCAGAAGGTGTTCCAGCCCTCATGGCCCGGCACCTTTGCGATATACACATATTCAAGGCCACAAGACAGGGCCACCGCCCGTGCCTCCTCCAGCGTTGACACCGGTGTTGTGGGGAGACGCTTGAGTTTGTGCAGAGGATAGAACCGGGAGAAATGGACCGGAGTATCCGCGCCCAATTCTCTCTTCACCCAGAGGCACATTTCTCTTACCACCGACATCTCATCATTTTTTGTGGGAATCATGAGGTTTGTGATCTCCACGTGGATTTTCTCCTGCTTCAGCGTCTTCAAGGTCTCGAGCACCGGGGCCAGTTCTCCGTTGGACAATTCCCGATAGAATGTCTCTGTAAACCCCTTCAGATCAATATGGGCGGCGTCCAACACCTTGCACAGGTTTCGGAGCGGCTCCCGATTGATGAAGCCGTTGGAGTGGATGATATTGAGAAGGCCCTCCTTTTTTCCACAGAAGCCAGTGTCTAACATGTATTC
>JABXJZ010000182.1 GCA_013375335.1 Desulfobacterales bacterium | reverse complement strand
ACCTCCATCTTCACGTTTCAGGACAGTCTATCAAGGCATAACTGGATTTGTTTGACCGCCTCAGCGGCGGGATTTAACCTTTTGGTTACACTCTTGGCCAGCAGCTTATCCACGATTTTCACACAACAAGCCGGGGTGTCCGGCGCCACTTTCCTAACCGGGGTATAGGGGGACTTGGCGATGGCGCTCATCACGGTTTGAACAGTCTCGCCCTTGAACGGCTTCTCCCCGGTCAACAGTTCATAGAAGACGACGCCAAGGGAAAAGAGGTCAGAACGGCCGTCCACTTTTCGTGCTGCAACCTGTTCGGGCGACATGTAACCTGGAGTGCCCAGAACCACACCTGTCTGGGTTTGGGATATGTCCATAATACGCGCTATGCCAAAATCGGTGACTTTCACCTGATCGTTGTCCAAAAGTACAATATTGGCCGGTTTGATATCGCGGTGTACCACTCCCTCACTGTGTGCATAGCTGAGTGCCTCTGCCACAGAGAAGATTACTCCGAGCACCCTTTTTACCGGAAGCAAATTTTTTTCCCTGCAATAATGGCTCAAATCTTGCCCGTCGAGGAGTTCCATGGCGATGTAGGCGATATCGTGATCCTCGCCCACGTCAAATATCGTCACGATGTTCGGATGTGAAAGGTTGCCGGCGGCCTCCGCCTCACGGAAAAACCGTGTCTTCACCTCCTCCAAATGGTCGGGTGCTACTTCCGGATATCTCAGAGTTTTGATAGCCACCTCCCGGTTGATCTTTGGATCCCTCCCCAGGTAGACCGTACCCGTTGCGCCCTGCCCCAGCTCTTTCAGGACCTCATAGCGACCAAGAGTGGGTCGGGCCGTGCCGTCCCCCACCAATATGCTTGCTCCTTGCTTGGAGGAGCTTGGGGTAAGAACGATCGTCTGCCCTATACCTTTCAGCGTCTTTATCCTATCCTCAATATCCTTAAATTCGCCTGCCTTCAATATATGTTCATAAACAGCCAACGCCTTGTTGAACATCCTCTTCCGCTCAAAATCCAGGCCAAGATTAAAGAGTACTTCTTTCACCGATCTGTCGTTAATAGGGCATTTTAAGAACTTTTCAAAAGCCATATCCAGCATGCCCTGCCCTTGAAAGGACAGACCGAGCGCCTTATTTGCCTCCGTGCTTTCATCCTGCTTTCTGGTTGAAGCCCTTTTATACACTGGAAGGCTATAACCAAGGACGTAGAGAAGAATGGGAGCGAAGACCTTAAGCCAGTACCCATACGTCATAAAGAGAAATACAGCGGCACCCACCCAGGTCACCACTAAGATTCCCAATATTGAGGCGCCGACCCTAAGGGTTACCCTGGGTATGACGAACACAAGAAACGCGCCCAAATAAAGAACTACCAAGACTTCCACGGCGAATGCCCAGGCGGGCCGGGAAAGATGTCTGCGGTTCACAATATTCTCAACAACATTCGCCGCTATTTCAACGCCAGGGACGCTCCGGTGAACCGAAGTTTCATACAGGGGGATCAGTCTCTTGGCGGTAACGCCGACAAGCACGATCTTTTTGCGAAAGACACTCGAGGGAGTTTTACCGTTTAGCACGTCAGTAAACGAGAGCTTTTTATAGGGTGGGTGTTGCCCGTTATAATCGATAAGCATCCTGCAGTAGGTATCGGTGGGAATCTTCAGGGACTTGAGGCGTAGCCCGCTAGAATCGCCTCCCGGACCTCCTGCGTTCAGGTCCTTTAAACTCCCACCCACATATTTTGCCGCCACTTGCAGGGCAAAGGAAGGGAAGTACCTTCCCCGATAGTTGATGATCAGCGGTACGCGTCGGACCTTGCCGTCCCGGTCGGGTATGAGGTTAATATGGCCAAGCGCCCCGGCCTTTCTTGCCAGTTCACTGTAGGTGGCCGTGACCTCGTTGGCGGTAACCCTCTCATCTCTCAAGACATGTACTGGATTTCTGAGGCTCAAAAGCTGTGTTTTCAGGTCAGGCATTTCCCTCATCGAACTTAGAGAATTCCTCTTCAGACATGTCGACATACTGGGGAGTTCCTCACTTCCAGGGGGGCCAGGGGTGAACAGGAGGGGCAAAACAACGTTGACGGCGGACTTGACAGCGGAGAGCAGTCTGGCATCATGATTCAGGTTCCTCTCCGATCTCGCCAGAATTCTACCGATTTTCTTGAGGCTTTGCCCTTTTCTCAGGGACGGTATTCTTCCTAGACCCTCTCTGATGCGTTTGACCTCCTCCAGTCCTGGGTTCCATTCCTTATGGGGATACAAAAGGTGAATGCCCAGTGTTTTAACGCCATACCCACGGAGCCGGAGGACCATGTCGGCGATATAAGAACGGGGCCAAGGCCAGCTGCCAATATCCTTAATGCTCTTGTCGTCGATCTCTACTACTACAACCGGGCTGACATCTTCCCTTTGCCGCAGGCTAGACATGAAATCATAGGCCTTGTATTCCAAGGACTGCAAAGGGTAAAACTCAAACATCATTCCACCTAGAATCCCCAGGGTTAGAAAGGCATACAAAAGCCAGCTGGAAAATAGGACCTTTTTGAGCTTCATGCTTGTCAGAGCCGCCCTTCCGATTGAACCTTACATAAAAAAAGAGGTAAGGCCCTCCCTTTTCTAAGAGTTCCTTACCTCCTCCTTACTTTATATCATAATACGGGACTACGCATTGTGAAAGAAAAAATTTAGGTTGGCCTTAAAAAAATTTGCCCCTCACGATACCATTCGGTCCTCGGCCCAGCTCTTCACCTGCTTAGCCCAGTAGGCCACGGCAACTTACCCCCAGCTTCTCGCAGAACTGGACATGACAGCCTCCCGTGATCCGGCCCTTATCGTCCAGCAACTAACAGGATCCTCTCCCGCCATTAAAGCAGGACCATGTGGCCCCTTGGCTCAAGTCCTATTGCGAACCTTGCCCCGGTTTCGACACCACCTAATTCATTTCGACACCTCATCATTTGAAGCCTGCTCCTGCAAGCCGGCTTCAAGTCCCGCTTATATTTGTGCCATGTGGCATGAAGAATATCGATCCGGGGAGTAGCTTCTAAATCACTCACCGTACCGAAATAAACCAGAGCCGATCATAATATTGCGATGATGGAATTACGCCGTCAGGTATTGGTCGATGATGTTATTGATTTCGGCCGGGATAACTTCGGCGGCACGCGCAAGATCAATCACTGTGTAACGTTCACGAATCTGATGGCAGTGGCGCACGGCGTCGACAAACCGCTCCCGTGTGCATCCGATATCTTCGATACGATGCGCCGCGCCGGCTTCCCTGAGGCAGTGTTTGATCCTCTCCGGCCTCATCGTTTCAGTGGCTATTATATCGCGTATCTCATCCCACACTCCCGGTTCCCCGAGACGCGACACCGCGTGTTCAACCCTCAGTCTTTTTCGGGCGTGTTCCCTTTCCACAACGGGTGTTAGTGCCTTCCAGAAGCTCGCATCGGTCTCCTCGAAACCCGCATGAAATTGAGGTGATTCAAGTTGGGCCAACCGTTCGTAGAGGGCACTGGCGAAGATCGCCCCTAGCCCCACTTGTCTGCCATGGTAGTCATGAGGGACGTTCTCCAGGCTGGATATCATATCGAGGACATGAGAAATCAGATGCTCTCCTCCGGACGCCGGGAAAGACGTACCGGCAATAGTCATTGATATGCCGGAGTATATGAGGGCAGAGAACAATGCCTCAATGGTTGACGGGTCTTTTCGTCTGATGTTTTCCGGATGCTCCATGTAGGCAGGTTCCACCTCCCGGATAAGCTCCGCGCACAGCGGGCAGTAGTATTCGTTGAAAAGGAGCTGATTGATTCTCCAGTCGGTTATGCTGACGGGTTTTGCCACAACGTCGCCGAGACCAGCGGTTGTCAGCTCAAAGGGTGCATCTTCTATTATGGAAGGGGCCGCTATGATAGAGAGCGGCACGGTTCCCTTGATCACGCGCTTTACCCCTTTGATTGTGGGAGCGATATTTTGGGATGCGTAACCGTTCATGGAGGCAGCAGTGGCCACGGCAATGTAGGGAACTCCTGTTTCAGTCGAGATCCATTTGCAGAGGTCATTCACCACACCGCTCCCTACGGCAATCAGCAGATCGC
>JABXJZ010000508.1 GCA_013375335.1 Desulfobacterales bacterium | reverse complement strand
AGGGCGAAGGTCATCAGCGCCATGGGCGAATTTCAAGCCGCTGAGAAGATGGCAGACGCGGCAAAGGTCCTGAGCACTTACCCCGTGGCCGTCCAGTTGAGGTTTTTCCAAACCTTGAGGGAGGTTGCAGCGGAGAGTCCATCGAGGTTAGTCTTCCCGGTACCAATCGACCTGGTTAAACCCCTTCTCGGAAAGTCGGCAAAATAAGGTGGGCCCTCAACCCCCTTCGGTGGACCCTTCCGCCAACTTTTCTAAAATGAGGGAATGAAGAATACCTTTATAGGGAGATGAAGGAGCAAAGGGCAAATTGAATATTTCTGTTTAGTTAGAAGCCTACATTTGAGTTGTTTATTAAGAGCGGATTTACTGAGTTTTCCTCTTTGAGGTTTTCTAACTTATTGCAAAAAATGAAAACGGAGATTTTGGAAGAGGGAAGTAGTCTTTGGGTAAGTGGTCAGAGATTCCTGAGTAATTTATCTTTAACGGGTATGCACTTATCTCCGGCTAAAATTATAATCTTTTGTTATTATTGAAATTTTTATCATCAATTAGTTTTTCATGCTTCGTATTAGGTAAATTCTGTATTTTCAATGGGTTATACCATTTTTCTGAGATATTTACAGGAGTCAAGTGCATACCCCCTTTAACTTTTTTATGATAAAGTCTTTAATAATCAATGAGAGGGATGAATCACGAGCCAGGCCAGGAATCTAAGACTGTAGCCCTTCTTAAGAGGCAGTTGGGTGCTAAATTTTAATGAAAATGTCAAATAAATGGAGAAATCTTGAAAATTCTGCTTGTTTACCCCCGTTATCCAGATACTTTTTGGAGTTTTAGGTATGCACTCAAGTTCATCTCCAAGAAGGCTTCTTACCCACCATTAGGGCTTGTGACCGTAGCCGCCCTTCTCCCCAGGACTTGGAAGCGGAGACTTGTTGATCTGAACGTGGATGTGCTGAGGAATGAGGACATCGGCTGGGCTGATTACATCTTCATAAGCGCTATGGCGGTGCAGGGGGCATCGGTCAGAGAAATCGTAAGGAAGGTTAAGGCCCTCGGCAAAAAG
Organism: Desulfobacterales bacterium; assembly: GCA_013375335.1. Classification (GTDB taxonomy): domain Bacteria; phylum Desulfobacterota; class DSM-4660; order Desulfatiglandales; family B25-G16; genus JABXJZ01. The sequence goes on along the minus strand of JABXJZ010000508.1, from coordinate 32 downwards.
ATTGTTGCCGGCGGCCCCCTCTTCACCATCTC
>JABXJZ010000022.1 GCA_013375335.1 Desulfobacterales bacterium | reverse complement strand
CCCTCGATGGGTACCCCACCTCTCCAGCAATTTACGCTCAAGGACAACGGTTTTCTCCAAAGATTAAGGAAACTCCACAATAATCGCCTCTTGACTGGCTATTTCACCCGAGGCTTCTCCATCTAGTCCGTCTACCACCAAGAATAGCCTCTCTTCTGGATTACAGAGATAGCTGTCTTCGTTACGGTCACGTTGATGGCCTGTTTCAGAAGTCCCAAAGAATGTAAATTCTATGCCCTTCTCACCCTCTGTGGTTGACGGCCGCCTTTTGATTAGGAATCTAACTGAAAGACAGGAAGTAAGTCAAGGAATTCCCCTATTGCTTTTCACTGGGGGCTACCATGGAAAGGATGGGGATTAATGATTTGGCCCTACCATAGCCAATCGCCGCTTTTATCCCATCGGCTATTGTACTGTACGCCGAACTTCGAAAGAATGGCCTGGTAGAGAAAAAGGGCGTTGCCCCTAAAATAGCCGACATCTTGGCAACGTGGGTCCTGTTTGAAGCCTTTCTGCTTTGCCTCGGCCAAGACCATAGTCTCTGCTGTTTTGCCAGCAACACAGATATAGTCAAAGTGAATGGAGTGGTAGAGTTTATCCTCCAGGGTTACGACAACTACAGCGTTGTCGGGTATTTTTTCATCAACCGTTATATATATACTTAAAAAGAAACCTACAAGAATGAGACTTACCAGTACTACCGTAGCTATTTTGGATGTTTTTCTCACTTCCTATGAGTTTGGCTTCACCTGAGCTCTTTCAACAAGCCAGAAAGATGTAGGCCTATATGACGAGGATTTTGTGTAGGGGTTCAAATTGACGGCTTCCCTTCCCGCAGTTTACAACAGAGTAAAACAATATCCCCACTCCTGAAATTTTGAACAAATTATGGTGCTTTTACTACCTTTTCTAAAGGAAGTCAACCGAATGATCCAAAGACGAAAAGGAAATTCAGGTGTTCCTTAGCTCTGAATGGTTTTCGAGCTAAAGCAAAGCCCAAGGGATCCTAAGATTGCAGAAGGAAATGAAAAGCCTCTAAATGAGCGCATGGAATTGATTGGGGAAGGGCCTTTGGTTGGCTAGGCTTGATGCAAATATCATAGGTCAGCTATTTTATAATAATCCCTATACCACGTAAGGAATTTTCTAATGCCTGTCCTGAGTGAAGTCTTGGGATCGAAGCCCAACATCCTTCGTGTCTTCTCTATGTTAGCATATGTTTCAGGGACGTCACCAGGTTGAAGAGGAAGGAAATTCTTCTTTGCCTCTATCCCCAATTCCTCCTGAACGATCTTTACAAGTTCCATCAGTTCCACGACCTTTGAATTACCGAGATTGAATATTTCGTACATAAAAGGACTGTTGAGGGCAGAGATGGTTCCGTCCACAATATCATCTATGTAAGTAAAATCCCTTTTCATTTTTCCAAAGTTATAGATATCTATCGATTTCCCATCAATAATAGACTTGGTAAAAAGAAAAAGGGCCATATCCGGCCTTCCCCATGGCCCGTAAACGGTGAAATAGCGGAGTCCAGTCAATGGGATCTTAAAGAGGTGGCTGTAGGTGTATGCCATCAATTCGTTCGCTCTTTTTGTCGCTCCATAGAGGGAGATTGGGGTATCAACACTGTCTTCAACGGCAAAAGGCAGCTTCTTGTTATTTCCATAAACAGACGATGAGGAGGCAAAAACGAAGTTACTTACGGGGAATTGCCGTGCCATTTCCAATAGATTAAGAAAGCCCTTTATATTGCTCTCCTGATAGGTAAAGGGGTTTTGGATTGAATAGCGTACGCCAGCCTGAGCTGCCAGGTTACAGATCCTATCTATGCGGTGGTGAGAGAAGATCCTTTTGAGGGCATCAAGATCGTTGATACCCTCCTGGTAGAACGTGAAGTTAGGATGAGAGGCTATCCGTTCGAGCCTTGCCTTTTTTAGAGAGACATCATAATACGGATTAAGGTTATCGATGCCGATTACCTTATCACTCTTTTCAAGCAGTGATGCCGCTAAATGAAAGCCAATAAAACCAGCTACGCCCGTAACCAGGGTCGTGTGGTAATTATCTGTCATGGGATTTTCCCGATAACGTGCGTTTTCAGGTCCTGTAGCCAGCATTTATCCGTATGTATTCATATGTCAGATCACAGGTGATTATCCTGTCTTTCCATCTTCCCTGATTTAGGTGAATACTAATTGTGATCTGTTCCTTTTTCATCTTTTCAGCTGCCTCTCTTTCTTTCTTTTCACTGGTCATGAGACCGCCATTTACTATCCTGACCCCATTTATCCATATCTGAACCTTATTTTCCTCTATCAGTATTCCCGATCTCCCAAGGGCAGCCATAATCCTTCCCCAGTTAGGGTCTTGGCCGAAGATGGCTGTCTTGACTAGATTCGAGTTGGCAACTACTCTGGCGGCCTTATTTGCATCACCTCTTGTTGCTGCACCATCCACCTCGATTATGACTACCTTCGTAGCACCTTCGCCGTCCTTAGCGATCAGGTAAGCTAATTCCCCCATGACATCTGTTAAGCCCCTTTCAAACTCCTTTAAACCCGAGCTATCTAGCTTTCCGTTTCCAGCCGCCCCGTTAGCCATAATCAGAACCATATCATTGGTACTCGTCTCTCCGTCCACGGTAATGCGATTGAAGGTGTAATCAACAGCTGATCGAAAAAGAGGCCATAAGGTCTGGGAATCAACATGCAGATCCGTAAGCAGAAAAGAGAGCATTGTGGCCATATTTGGCATGATCATGCCTGCTCCTTTAGCTAGTCCCAGCAAGTGAAATCGATGTCCGCCAGCACACCCTTCAAAATAGCTCATCTTTGGAAATGAATCTGTAGTCATCAATGCCTCGGCAACTGATCTAAATCCGCGAGGGGAGAGGCTTTTTATGAGGTTTGGAATGGCTCTTTTTATCAGATTGAAAGGTAGGTGGGCCCCGATAACCCCTGTTGATGCAACAACTGTTTCCTCTGGATGGATCCCTAGTCCCGTAGCAACCATATCCGCTGCTTGAATGGCGTTATTCAATCCCTGAACACCGGTACAGGCATTAGCATAGCCGGTGTTGGCAAGGATCGCTCGCAAGGGCCCTTTTTTTATCCTTTCCTGACTCAATAGAACCGGCGCGGCCTTAACCTTATTGGCTGTGAATACCCCTGCGCCTACCGACTCCCTCTGGGAAAAGATCAGGGAAAGATCCAACTGGCCGGTTTTCTTCAGGCCAGCAGAGACGGCAGAGGCAAGAAATCCTGGAACCGAATAGTCATTGTATTCTTTCATCTACCGCAGCAGCGTTTGTATTTTTTCCCGCTTCCGCACGGGCAGGGATCATTTCTTCCTACCTTAGGTACCTTCCGTTTGACCGGAGACCTGCCTCCGTTTTCACCATGACTGAGGACCATTTCCTGTCTTGGAGCTACAATGGAGGGTTGTTCATGGCGGGTTATTCGCATCCTAAAAAGCGTTCTGAGGGCATTTTCCTTAATGCTTTCTACCATTGAGAGGAACATGCTGTAGCCCTCTTTCTGATACTCCTTAAGGGGATCCAGCTGGCCGTACCCTCTTAGGCCGATACCCTCTTTTAGCTGATCCATAGCAAGGAGATGGTCCATCCAGAGTTCATCGATTGCCTGTAGCATGGCCATCTTCTGCAGGAAATAAAACGACTGAGGATCGATCTCTTCTTCCCTCTTCGCATATGAATCCAAGGCCTCCCGCTTTACTCCATCTATCAAAGTGCCCTGAGTGAGGTCCTTTATCTCTCCTTTGGAAAACTGCGGCAAGACCCCAAATACGTTATACATATGCTCCGAAAGTGGGCGCAGGTCCCATTCCTCTGCAAAGACTTTGGGATCAGTCGTATCTAAGACCGCAGCCTCAACCAGCTCGTCGATCATATCCACTATGGTTTCCTTAAGGTGATCGCCCTTCAGTGTTTCCCTCCTCTGGGTGTAAATTACCTTTCGTTGTTGGTTCATCACATCGTCATATTCGAGAAGGCTCTTTCGGATGTTGAAGTTGATACCTTCCACCCTTTTCTGGGCCCCTTCAATTGCCCTCGAAATGATGTGGTGTTCTATTGGTTGATCCTCTTCCATGCCAAGCCTGTCCATGACTGAGGCAATTCTTTCTGAGCCGAAGATCCTCATGAGATCGTCTTCTAAGGAAAGATAAAACCGTGAAGAACCTTGATCTCCCTGCCTTCCTGAGCGTCCTCTCAGTTGATTATCTATCCTTCTGCTTTCATGCCTCTCTGTACCGAGGACGTGCAATCCGCCCAGTTCTGGCACGGCATCACCTAGTACTATATCGGTTCCTCTACCAGCCATGTTCGTTGATATGGTAACAGTTCCTTTCTGTCCGGCCTGGGCAATAATCTCGGCCTCTCTTTCATGGTTTTTGGCATTTAAGACCTGGTGTTTAATGCCCTCTCTTTTGAGCATCTTGCTCAATCTCTCCGATTTTTCGATGGATATCGTGCCAACCAGCACTGGCTGACCTTTCTTGTGCAATTCCTTGATCTCGTCAACAACCGCTTTGAATTTCTCCCTGTCAGTCTTGTAAATAACGTCTGAATAATCCTCCCTGATCATTTCTCTGTGCGTTGGTATCACTAGTACATCAAGATCATAGATCTTTTTGAACTCTGGGGCCTCCGTATCAGCTGTTCCGGTCATTCCAGCAAGCTTTTCATACATCCTGAAGTAATTTTGAAAGGTTATGGTAGCCAAGGTCTGATTCTCTTCTGCAACGTTAACGCCTTCCTTTGCCTCAATGGCCTGATGTAACCCATCGCTCCATCTCCTACCTGGCATAAGTCTACCGGTAAATTCGTCCACAATTATTACCTGCCCTTCCTTGACAACGTAATCCACATCCTTATTAAACAGCCAGTAGGCCTTAATGAGCTGTTGAGCGGCGTGCATTCTATCGGATGTTTCTGAATATCTTGCCTCCAATTCTCGCTTTGTCCTTTTCTTTTCCCGGAAGTTCAGATGAGGGTCATTATCGATCTCTTGAAGTCCCTGGATCAGATCAGGGACGACAAAGGCATCCTGTTGATCGCCGGACAGCAGCCTCAGCCCCTTATCCGTCCAGTTTGCACTCCGATCCTGCTCATCTATCACGCAGTACAGTTCTTCATCAAGTGCATGGAGGGTCTTTTGAGCCGCCAGGAAGGATTCCATTCTTTCGATCATTTTCTTTAATCCCGGATCCTTGGCAAGAAGGTCGAGAAACCGTGGATTTTTGGGGTCACCCCTCTTAACCTGAAGGAGCCATTCGATTGTCCTCTCATCGTGATTGCCCTCCCTCAGTCTCGCCTCCGCCCTATTGAGGACAGACCTGATGACCTTATCTTGGTGTTCCTTCAGTGTAATGATCAAAGGCTTGAGTGAGGCATAAAAGATGTCTTTACTGTGCTCAATGGGACCTGAGATTATCAGGGGAGTCCTTGCTTCATCAATGAGGATGCTGTCCACCTCATCGATAATGGCAAAATGTACGTCCCTTTGCACACAGTTTTCCAGTGAGAACTTCATGTTATCCCTGAGGTAATCAAAACCGAATTCATTGTTAGTCCCATATGTTATATCAGCGTTATAGGCAATCTTCCTTTCTTGATCATCCATATCGTGCACAATAACACCAACGGACATCCCCAAGAACCTGTATATCCCACCCATCCATTCAGCGTCTCTTTTGGCGAGATAATCATTTACCGTAACTAAGTGGCAACCGCGTCCTGAGAGGGCATTTAGGTATAGCGGGAGAGTAGCGGCCAGGGTCTTACCTTCACCTGTCTTCATTTCTGCTATCTTGCCATGATGAAGGGCAATGCCTCCTACCAGCTGCACATCGAAGTGCCTCATGCCCAAGACCCTCACCGATGCTTCTCTCACAGCGGCAAACGCCTCAGCTAAAATATCATCCAGGGGCTCGCCCCGCGCTATCCTCTGCTTAAATTCCCCTGTCTTGGCCCTCAATTCGCTGTCACTGAGCCCTTCATAGTGGGGCTCGAGTCCGTTGATTCTCGTCGCTATGGGGGCGAGGCTTTTGAGTTCTCTTTCGTTTTTGCTCCCAACAATGCCTTTGAACAGCTTACCCAACATGGAAAAAACTCCTTCCCCTTGTCTTTCTTTTGATTAAACCTTTATGGGCAAAAATTCAAGTAGCAATGAAGTGTTTTGTATGTATATCTAACAATAGGGTTAGAAAAATGAGAGGAATTAACGAGTGGCTCACCTCAGGCGGGTAGGTGCAAATCAGTCTAATATGTAGCGGAGGGGGTTTACAGGAGCGCCATTGACAAGTACTTCGTAGTGGAGGTGTGGGCCTGTGCATCGGCCGCTTTTTCCGACCTCGGCTATCACCTGACCCCTTTTAACATATTGTCCTTTCTTTACTAGAAACTCATGCAAATGTGCGTACCTCGTCATCAGGTTATATCCATGATTGATGGCGATCATCTTTCCAAAGTTCCCTTCCCCGCCCACAAATACAACTAATCCATCGGCCGGTGCAATTACAGGTGTCCCGACCCTTGTGCCTATATCGAGTCCCTTGTGAAATTCCCTTTGATTTGTAAAGGGCGAGATCCTGTAACCAAATCCAGAGGAAAACCAGCCCTCCGTTGGACAGATAGATGGGGTACAGGCCAGAATGGATTTCTGCTCTTTTAAGAAGTTGCTCAATTCCTTTTGGGATATGGAGACCACAGCCATTTCTGTTTCCAAATTCTCCAAGGATTTATGCATTCGATGGATTAGCCCTTTATGGACCTCCTCCAATTGATAGTCTGATTTGAGGGTATTGATGTTTGAGCCTCCGAGGCTCAGGAATTGATCTTGTTCCCCAGACGGCTCCATGCTTGTCATAATCCTTATCCTGTGCTCGAACTCCTGGAGCCCGGCCATCTTTTGATTGATTTGATTGATCTTTCTAGTCAATGCAACGAGCTGGATCTTTTGGGTTCTGTTTTCTTTTCTCAGGTGATTTAATTCGGGTATCTGGATTTTAATCCTCCTATAGTCACTAATAAGCCACCCAATCCCGAGAGTTATCAGAAGAATAGCAAAGCAAAAAATCAGGATTAGTCCATTCGGAACATTGATTTTTCTTATCTTATTCGATCCTCCAGGAAGGAATACGATGGTGGATTTTTTCGAGGCCATAAGCGAAAAAGATTAACCTAGCCCGTCTTGCCTGCTCATTGGAGGCGGCAACCGGATTCGAACCGGTGTCAAACGGTTTTGCAGACCGCTGCCTTAGCCACTTGGCTATGCCGCCACTTGCTGGAGCGGGAAACCGGACTTGAACCGGCGACCGTCACGTTGGCAACGTGATGCTCTACCAACTGAGCTATTCCCGCACTCCAATTCATTTATTCTAGCAATTCGTTTTCCTTTGTCAATAAAAAAATGTGGAGCGTTTTACAAGAGTACCCTTTTCATGGTTCGAAAGTATAACCATCCAGACCACATAGTTAATACCAAAGCCACATAAAGAAAGGCCATTCCAACCACATGGAAATTGACCTTTAGATACTGGTAGTGCAGACAGAGACATATGAGGGCCACAAATTGAAATATTGTTTTGTGTTTTCCAAGGGAACTTGCCTCAACAACCTTACCCTCAACAATGGCGATACCCCTCAATCCTGTCACTGCCATTTCCCGCACAATAATCAAAATGACAATCCAGGCAGGGATTCTGTTCAGGGTTATTAACATGATCATGGTTACCGAGACCAATAATTTGTCAGCTAATGGATCAAGGAACTTGCCCAGCGGGGTAACCACTTTATATCTTCTGGCATAGAACCCATCCAGAAGATCTGTGAGAGCAGCCAGTCCAAAAAAGAGTGCGGCCAGGAGACTCCCCAATTCTTCATTGAAACGCAGGCAGATAGCCACTGCTGGAATCAAGACCAACCTAATCACACTCAGGGTATTTGGGAGGTTATTTGTTTGCCCTTGATTTCTGTTCATTATTAACGCTCCGTAGTTTCTACGGCTCCGGATATTCCAATTGGGGAAACCCTTAGTTCAGACCTTGATTCCCCCTCCTTTTTGAATTGCGTATAGTATTTCATAACCCTTTCAACGAAGCGTCTGGTCTTGGGTATAGGGGGGACAGATTTGTGTTTCGCAACTATTTCAGCTCCTATATTATAGGCTGCTACAGCTAATCTTTTATCCTCTTCAAACCTTCTAAGAAGTATACTAAGGTACCGTGTGCCGCCGAAGATATTCTCTTCTGGGTCAAAGGGATTATTTACCCTCATATCTTCTGCAGTTGTTGGCATAAGCTGCATCAGACCCTGTGCCCCGCTTTCGGAGATGGCATTGGGATCGAAAGACGATTCCGCCTTTATAATGGCCTTAATTAAGTGAACCTCGACGCCGAACTGTTCTGCAGCCCTATGAATTATGGCGTCATACTTTTCAATGTACTGGTTCCCCTTTATTCCATCAGTCTTTATATAGAGGCGATACCGCGGATCTGATGGAATATTGGTAAAATGCCAAACCCCATTTTCATCCCTAAATCGATAGATATCGGCCCCTACAGAGGTGAAAAAGACTATTGAAATGAGGCCGACCGATGGGATCAATTTGTGGAGAGACATTGTTTACCTCATCTTCTTCCAATCAGCCAAGAACCTATCCAGTCCGATCTCCGTCAGGGGATGCTCGGCGAGCTGGATGAGAACCTTAAACGGAATTGTGGCAATATGGGCACCAATCAGGGCAGCATCCAGGACATGGACGGGATTGCGAATGCTGGCCACAATAACCTCTGTTTCGAATCCATAGTTTTCATATATGGCTACTATATCCTCCACTATCCCCATACCGACGCTACTTATATCATCCAGTCTGCCGATAAAGGCGCTGACAAAGGTAGCACCAGCCTTGGCTGCTATCAGAGCCTGTAAGGGTGAAAATACCAATGTTACATTGGTGCTGATATCTTCCTTTGAAAGTATCTTCGTGGCCTTAATCCCTTCGTATATCATGGGGATTTTCACCACGATGTTATCTGCGAGTTTTGCCAGTTGCCGTGCCTCTTTAACCATTCCCTCTGCTTCAACACTGATCACCTCCGCGCTGACTGGACCATCCACTATTTTGCAGATTTCCTTAATTAATTCTTCGAAATCTCTTGCCTCCCGAGCCACAAGTGTAGGGTTAGTCGTCACACCGTCCAATAGACCCAGCTCGTTGGCCTTTCTTATCTCTTGAAGGTTTGCTGTGTCGATAAAAAACTTCATCCTTCCTCCTTTCAGATTCAAAGATCTTTGCGCGAGCTTTTCGGAAATAACCGCAAAATCCCAATTCCCTGTTTTAGACATAGCCTGCCGGTGCCTGCTTCCACTAATCCCTTACCGCATCTTCTATTGCTGCGTTATTCAAAAGCTCAACGCAAGCCCCTCTTGACAATTTATTCAAGAGTTGGCTCATGGTTAATTTAAGAACAGGGTGCACGAGATGCGGTGCCAATTGAGAGAGAGGCTTTAACACGAACCGCCTTTTGTGGAGCAAAGGATGGGGGATTATCAGATTATCGGATTCTATTACCTCTTGGCCAAACAGAAGTATGTCCAGGTCGATTATTCTGGCCTCCCATCTTTTTCTTCTTACCCTCCCCATATCGGATTCTATCCCCCTAAGCCCCTTTAATAGTTGGGATGGGCTCTGGGTGACTCTTACCTGAGCAACACAGTTCGCATACCAGCCTTGCCCGGTAACACCCTCTGGTTCCGTCTTAAACACTGCTGAACAACCAGCCACCTGACATCTCGGCAATTGGCTTATTTTTTTAATAGCATACCTACAGTTAAAGAGCTTATCCCCGAGGTTTGATCCTATCCCTATATATGCTATCGTGCTCCCCAAGGCTATAACCTAATAGTCTTTATCCTCTCGGTTGCCTCGAGCAGACGGTCCTCGTCCTGGGTCAGTGCCAGCCTTATATAACCTTCACCAGGAGAGCCGAATCCATTGCCCGGCGCTACTACCAGACCTGCCTCGGTTAGAAGCCTTGTTGCCAGCTCAACGCAATTGTAAGGGTGGGGGACTGGGACCCAGAGATAAAATGTGGCCTTCGGTGGGACTACCCGTAACCCGGCATCCCTCAGTCCCTTGACCATAATATCTCTCCTCCGGGCATAGATTCTCCTTATCTCAGCGATGCTCTCCCTGGCTGACCTGAGCGCCCTCATACCGGCTACTTGAATAGCTTGGAAAAGACCGGAGTCGACATTACTCTTGATCAGACTGAGCCCCGTAATCGCCTCCCTATTTCCAATTGCAAAGCCGATCCGCCAGCCGGTCATGTTAAAGGACTTTGATAGGGAATGAAATTCTATGGATACGTCTTTGGCTCCCTCGATTTCAAGGAGGCTCATGGGTCTGTATCCGTCAAAGGAGATTTCGCTATAGGTAAGATCGTGGCATACCATTACATTATACCTGTGCGCAAAGTTCACTACTGACTCAAAGAAACCTCGATCAGCCACGGCCGCTGTGGGGTTGTTCGGATAATTGAGCCATATCATTTTGGCCTTGGTAGCGACCTCATCCGGTATGGAAGCAAGATCTATCAGGAAGCCGTTCTCTTCGAAAAGGGGTACAAAATAGGGCCTCCCACCAGCAAAAAGGACGCCAATATTGTACACTGGATACGCAGGGGTGGGGATAAGGGCGAGGTCGCCTGGATCTATGAATGCCAAGGAGATATGAGCTATTCCCTCCTTTGCACCTATCAGGGCCATTACCTCACTTTGTGCGTCGAGTCTGACCGAGAATCTTTCATCGTACCATTCGGCTATGGCCCCCTTGAAATCTTCCATCCCCGAATAAGAGGGGTAACGATGGTTTGCCGGATCTCTCACGGCCCTTACCATTGCCTCGATAATGTCAGGGGGAGTAGGCAGATCAGGGTCGCCTACGCCTAAGTCGATTATGTCCACCCCCTTACCCTCTATCTCTTTTTTCTTTTGATCAAGCTCCTTGAATAGGTAAGGAGGCAGTTCTTTGAGTCTTTCAGCGAGTTCAAAAATTTTCTTTCTCCTTCAGTCCTAACACATCTTGCATATCGTAGAGGCCATTCGGTTGTCTAACAACCCACGTACTTGCTAACAGTGCACCCCTTGCGAAGTTGTCCCTGCTATGTGCCCTGTGAATGATCTCGACCCTTTCACCAGTACCGGCAAAAACAACCGTATGTTCGCCAACTATATCACCAGCCCTTATAGATTGAATGCCGATCTCTTCGTCTTTCCTGACTCCAATGTAGCCCTTCCTTTGGTAGACAGCATCGCTGTCCAGGTTCCTCCCGGTTGAATCAGCTAAAATCTGGGCGAGGCGCATTGCTGTGCCACTTGGGGCGTCCTTTTTGAGCCTATGATGGGCCTCAATTATCTCCATATCATAGTCTTTACCGAGAATCCTGCACATATCCTCGATGACCTTAAATAGCACATTAACCCCCACACTCATATTGGGGGACACGACACACCTGATTCTTTGGGCGAGTCGACGTAGCTCTTTCTCCTCTTCGCCAGTAATACCTGTCGTCCCTATGACCATAGCCTGACCGGTCTTGGCGATAAACCTGATATTATTCAGGGTGCTTTCTGGTGTGGTGAAGTCAATTAATACATCCGCACCTTCCATGACCTCGCTGATATCCCCTTTAACGTCCATACCTATCTTGCCAAGACCGACAACCTCACCCACATCCTTGCCAATTGCAGAATGGCCTCGTTTTTCAAAGGCACCCAATAATGTGACCTCTTCACTTTCTCGAATCATATGGATGATTCTTCCACCCATCCTGCCGGCTGCGCCGGCGACAACAGCAGTTACCATTATTCCTCCTCTCGGATTGAGTGATCATATTCACACACAGCCTTGAGTTTGTTCAGACTATTTTCTCGCATTGGATCCAGCCGAAGCTCGATCTCTTCTCCTAGGTGATCAGCCCCTGACTGTACTCATCCACTCGATCCTTTTCGAAAGGTGCTGAGGAGGCTATAACCACTCTCTCTCAGCCATCATTTTATCCAAGAAATTCA
>JABXJZ010000181.1 GCA_013375335.1 Desulfobacterales bacterium | reverse complement strand
CAATCATTGACGAAAGGTGCGGAGTGCTATGACGGAGTAGTGAGTGAATTGTCTGACTTAGGAATGTCGGTACTGCAATATACCCGCGGTAGATTTCCCCTCATTGACTTTATAAATCTCCCTCTCGGCTATCCAAGTGGAAAGGTAGCAACTGCAATTATAAACGAAGTCTATGAGAAATTTCGACCTAAAGAACTTACCGATACCAAGGTAATGTATCTTCACGCCCATGGACCGGGCTTCATCCACACGAAGGACAAGCTGATTGAGAAGATGGAGGATCTGAGAGGCCTAAAGATTCGTTCCCATGGCCCCACTGCGGAAATGATTAAGGCATTGGGTGGAACCCCTGTCGCATTCCCTATGCCTGAGTTATATCAAGCGCTGCAGAGGGGTGTTGTTCATGGTGGCATTTATCCTATGGAGGCAAATAAGGGATGGAAGCTGGCAGAGGTAACAAATTATGCCATTGCATGTTACCCCTCGGCTTATAGCTTGGGATTTTTTGTAGTCATGAACAAAGGCAAGTGGAACAACTTACCCTCAGATATAAAAGAGACTATAGAGAAAATTAATATGGAATGGATCCTCAAACATGGAGAGGCCTGGGATAAGGCAGATTATGAGGGTATCAGGTTTTTCATGAGCAAGAGGGGGAGGATGATAGGAATTGATGATGCCGAGTCGGCACGATGGGTGAAAGCCGTTCAACCTGTAATTGACGACTATCGGAAGAATCTGAAGTCAAAGGGTCTCCCTGGGGACGAGGTTATCAAATATGTACGGAAAAGACTGAAACAGGCTCATGCAGGGAAGTTTGCAAGTAAGTATGCAACAAGTCAGTAAATGATTTTTAATTTACATGGAGGCATATGAGGGCAATAAAGTGGTTTTCGGAGCTTTTGAAAAAAGGGGGAGGTTTGTGCCTTCTCGGAATGGTGTCCCTAACCTGTGCGGACGTAATAGGAGGTCTATTTGGTTACCCTATACTTGGGTCTGAGGAACTTGTCACTCTCATGGGTGCCGTTCTATTGGCTTTTGCCCTTCCTTCAACTCATATCGAAAAAGGCCATATCGGCGTGGATTTGCTCTATAAGGCGTTACCCCATCGAGTTAAGATCGTAAACAATCGCGCGGTCACTCTCGTAAGCTCAATTTTTTTTCTTTTGGTGTCTTGGCAATGCTATCTTTACGCGAAAGAGATGAAGCGTGTCGGACAGGTATCCCTCACCATTAAATTTCCAACCTTTTACGTTATATACGGAGTCTCCTTGGCATGCCTCGTTTTAGCCATTGTGATCTTTACAGAATTATTTAGTAAATCTATTGAGCATGCAGAATGAATGAATTTACATTGGTCGGAATCATGGGGATTGTGATCCTCATTATCTTGATATTTACCCGGATGCCGGTTGCATATGTCATGGGTTTTGTAGGATTTTTGGGATTCAGCTTTTTGACAAACATCAATGCTGGATTAAAACTCATATCAAGGGACATATTTAGTGTATTCTCTTCCTATGGATTAACCCTTATCCCCCTTTTTGTCTTTATGGGATATATAGCCTTTTATGCAGGTATCAGCAGTCGTCTGTACGATGTGGCATATAAATTTTTGGGAAGAGTGAGTGGTGGATTGGCCATGGCCACGGTCGGTGCATGTACAGCCTTTGGAGCAGTTTGCGGTTCCGGCACTGCAACAGCGGCTACTATGGCAACAATAGGGCTTCCTGAAATGAAAAGATATAGTTATGGCTCTGAACTCGCAACCGGCTCTGTAGCTGCGGGGGGTGGGCTAGGAATTCTTATGCCGCCGAGCGTCACTATGATTGTTTATGGTATTCTAACTGAACAATCAATTGGAGAACTCTTCATCGCAGGTATAATACCCGCTATTATGATTACTCTCTTATTTTTCATAGCCATAGCTGCTTACTGCAGGATAAAGCCAGAACAAGGACCCAAAGGAGAAAGTTTTGGGCTGAGGGAAATGGCTCTTTCCTTGATGGAACTGTGGGAAACGTTGTTAGTATTCGTGTTTGTTATGGGGGGCTTTTTTCTTGGTTTTTTCACGCCCACAAAGGCTGGCGCAGTGGGTTCTTGTGCCATTCTTGTAATAGTCCTTTTGCAGAGAAAATTAAGTTGGAAGGGCTTCTTAGACTCAATCTATAATACGTTAAAGACATCCTGCATGGTACTTATGCTCATAGCAGGAGCCACAATATTCGGACATTTTCTGGCGCTTACACGTATCCCCCTTGATGTAGGGGAGCTGGTAGCCGGACTTAGGTGGCCAAACTGGGCCATTATGGCAATGATAGTCGTTGTTTACTTGATAGGCGGGTGCTTCATCGATGCCTTGGCTCTCATTATGCTCACAATCCCTATCTTTTATCCCATAGCATTGGAGCTAGGCTATGATCCTATATGGTTCGGAATAATAATTGTGCTAGTAGGCCAGATGGGTATCATTACTCCCCCCGTCGGTATAAATGCATACGTTGTAAAGGGCATCGCAAAAGATGTTCCTCTTGAGGTGGTTTTCAAGGGAATCTTACCTTTTCTTGTAGCGCTTATTGTGGGAGCAGGCATTATAATAGCGTATCCAGCAATAGCTACTTGGCTGCCGAATATGATAAGGTAGAAATGCCAGTTCTTGTCCGTTTTAATCTTCATAGAAACCCGGCGGCGTGCCTCGGATACACCGGAAAAGATTACGGAGTTTATGAATAGTCATAGGGCTGACTCTCTCCTTTTCTACCAGAAACGTTGTTTTTTCGTTGGGCTCGCCCTTCAATGGGTGACCGCATCCCCAAAGAGCTTCAAGTATTGGCTGTATCCCTCCTTTTCCAGATCCTCCTTGGGAATGAACCGAAGTGCGGCTGAATTAATACAGTATCTCAGACCGGTAGGCGGCGGTCCATCGGGGAACACATGTCCCAAATGGGAATCGCCATATTTGCTCCGAACTTCCGTGCGCACCATGAAAAGGCTGCGGTCTTCTCTCTCCACGATGTTTTCTGACTCCAAAGGCGTGGTGAAACTGGGCCAGCCGGTCCCGGAATCGTACTTGCCCAGCGAACTAAAAAGCGGCTCGCCCGAGGTGATGTCCACATAAATTCCTTCTCGCTTGTTGTCCCAGTATTCATTGTTAAAGGCTGGCTCCGTGCCGTCGCGCTGTGTCACCTTGTATTGTAACGGGGTCAATTTCTTGCGTAGCACCTCGTCACTGGATTTCGTGTATTTCGAACTGCCCGCACGGTTTTCGACTCTCCCTTGTTCATCACCCCAGACCTTTTTCAGAAATTGATCGCGACCGGAATTCCAACGGTAGTACTTGTAGCGGATTGGGTGTTTCTTGTAGTAGTCCTGATGATATTCCTCCGCCTTAAAAAATTTGGTAGACTCCAAGATTTCGGTCACAATGGGCTTGTCAAAACGACCCGATTTTTCCAGCTCTGTCTTAGATTCTTTCGCCAGGCGCCTTTGATCGTCATCATGGTAATAAATGACGGTTCGATACTGTTGCCCCCTATCAACGAATTGTCCATTTCGATCCGTCGGGTCAACATGCCTCCAGAAAACATCCAGCAACGCCTTATAGGTGACCCTTGCGGGGTCATAGCGCACCTGAACCGCTTCAACATGACCGGTCCCACCGGATGAGACTTCCTCGTAAATCGGATTGTCCTTGTGACCACCGGTGTAACCAGATACCACCTCAACAACGCCGTCGATCTTCTCGAGATCCGATTCCATGCACCAAAAACAGCCGCCGGCAAATGTTGCTGTACCCACGGTAATGCCCTGTTCACTCATGGTATCCCTCGCTGCACTTTCAAGATTATTGGGATTTTGACATCCAAATGTCATCAAAAGCATCAATATTCCTAAAATCACGGTTTTCATCACACTCACCATATTAATGTAGTTTTCAAGCCGGAGATATCCTGATCCCTGGAATGTAGTTTCAACCAAAGCCACACCACACAGGGTGCGGTTTAATCCAGGATTTCCTGTATATCCTCTTACTAATCACTGTTTTGAAAAAGTCAAAAAACCTCCCTGATACCTCTCTCAATCGATATCAGGCGCTTTGAAGGACTTTTTGTGGGAACGAGAAGCTCCTCGGC
>JABXJZ010000180.1 GCA_013375335.1 Desulfobacterales bacterium | reverse complement strand
CGAGGCTCGCGCCCACCCTGAATATGTGTCTTATCGCATCCTGATTCTCGTGGATATAGAGTGCTGGCTCCAGTTCCCCTCTTGTGGTTCCACCAAGGCAGCAAAGGAACTCTATGACAGATTCCTTGGCCTGTTTTTCCCTGTCAGTTGTGAACAATATCTCCACCCGGTTGCAGGTGGAGAGGACTACGAACTCTTTGATATCCTTAACACCCCTAATGGCGTTCACCACTTCGTCAATATCATCCCTTCCTAAGGCAACCAATTCCCTCAGCTCAACTGGTGCCGTCTGATGATTCATGCCGATATTGACGATTGTTATCATGGCAACCGATTTCCCCTTAAGCTCTCAAAGCTGTGGTACCCCTCCATTAGGAAATTGACCCCTAGGAAGGTGAAGATCAGGATAAAGAAACACCCTATGGACATAAGGGCAGATCGTCTGCCGCGCCATCCTATAGCCATTCTCTGATGCAAGAGCGCTGCATAGCAGAGCCAGGTTATCAGAGACCAGACTTCCTTTGGATCCCAACGCCAGTAAGAGCCATGCGCGCCCTGGGCCACGATCGAACCAGTAATCATACCGATGGTGAGAAGGAGGAATCCATAGCTGATTGCGTGATAATTTAACGAATCGAGGACATTGAGAGAGGGAAGTCTGCTGTAGAAGGCCCCGAGCCTTTTTGTCTTTATCTGGCGTTCCTGGATCAGATACATAATCCCGGCGGTAAAGGCAATGAGAAAGATACCATTACCCAAAAAGGAAGCCGCCACATGGAGTGGAAGCCAGAGGCTCTTAAATACAGGCCTCAGCGTTATGGTTGAGATGGGGATTGTGGAAGAGATGAGCATCAAAAAGGCGGAAAAGGGCACGACAAATGAGCCTAAGACCATAAGCTTGAACCGTAACTGAAAGATGATATATGCGGCGATTATCGTCCAGGAAAAAAATGAGAGGGATGACTTAAAGGTTAGAGCCGGAACAGCACCGAGCTGGTAGTAAGAAACGGCCAGGTAGATGGAATTGAGTGCAAAGCCCACAAGGAGAATCCTGTGCGACCAGCGGGCCGCCCTTTTGTCCTTCTTAAGGATAAAGAGCAGGAAGCCGGCTGTGGCTATGAGATATGCAATAAGCGTCAACCTAAAGAAGATGATATCCATCCTAATCCCTTTAAACGTAATAGAGTTCAGGGGTCAGGGATCGGTTGCGTGCCCTTCTTTTCCAACGATTTCCGCAACCCGTTAAGCATCCGTCCGACCTCCGCTGTCTTGCCCAGCATTTGTTTTAAATGATTCATATCGAGATAGTTTAATCGCTGGGCTATTTGAAGATGGGTTTCCAATTCAGCAAGAGATCCATAGGCTATTGAAAGATGTTGAAGAAACTCCTTGGTATATTGTCGTTCTCGTCCTTCAGCGATATTTGCCGGAATCGATACTGCTGCACGTTGGAGTTGACTGGTCAGTCCATAGCTCTCGGCCTTCGGGAATTTCTTCGTTATCTGATAACATTCCACCACCAGATCCATAGACTTCTGCCAGACTTCCAGATCTCGATAACTCTTTAAATTCACTCTTCCCCTGACCCCTGATCCCTGATCCCTGATCCCCGTAATTCTTGGCTTCTAAAGACCTGCTCAACAGCATCCTCTATGGGGAAGTCTTCTCCCAGGATAGATGTGAGGGTAGCGCTCACCCCCTCCCAATTTCCCTTCTTGATCAGCTCCAGGAGATTGGAATCAACCAGTTGTCGAAAGATGGTCTTATTTTTAGAGGATGCTTGCCCCTGAGCAAGGATCTGCGTCCGAAGCAGGCCCAATAGCTCTAGGAAAAGGCCATATTCCTGTCCAAATATACCATCCATCTGTTTTCTGATTTTCTTTGCCAGGGCTGGGCTTTTACCTGCTGTAGATATAGCTATCTGAAGGTCCCCCCTCTTAACTATTGAGGGCATAATAAAGGTACACTCTTCAGGCTTATCAACGAGATTAACCAAAATCCCGCGTTCTTTTGCCTGGGAGGCAATCTGGCTGTTGACCTTCGCATCATCCGTGGCCGCGATAACCATAAAGGCATCATCCAGAAGCCTATCCAGAGATTCATGTGATACATGGTGGATCTTTCCTTTAGCAACCAGTTGCCTTAGATGGGGGGCAAGGTGAGGGGTGACTACATATATCTGACAACCATAAGCCACCAGGCTCTTTACCTTTCGTTCAGCTACCTCACCACCACCGACAACTATTACATTATGATCGCTCAGATCGAGAAATATCGGGAAATAAGGCATATCAGTTGTTGCTCATTCAACTTCAGCGGAATTTTAAGCTTTATCTGAACTGTTGCGGTTAAGTCAAGCTCTGTGAAGTCAAAATTCGAAATCCGAGATTCTAAATCCGAAACAATGTCAAAACTCAAATATTCAAAACCTCAGACACGCCACGGTCCTCCTGTCCTGATACAGGGTATCTCGATCAGAACATTGGAATTTTGGTCATTTGAATTTGTTTAGGGTTTCGATATTCGAATTTCGGATTTCCCCAAAAGGCTCGTAGGCTTTACGGTTTCGAGCGGGGCCTCGCCAGGAACCTGCAATGAGGAACGAGGTTCACACATACCTATCAGCCATTTCATTGATGAATCTTTCAATTTCATCGAGTCCTTTAGCGGAGAGCTCTGATGCCAGTTCTTTGATTTTGTGGTAGGTGGTTTCGTCTCGATGCAGGTCGTCTGTTGATGAATAGACCCCACCGCGCCTGCCAATCCGGTAGATCATCCTATCAGATTCCGGCAGATCTTGATACGTTCTAATAACCGCTAACATATTTTCCTTTTCTTCGGGCAGCTTCCCCTTTATCTCCTCTAAGAGATTCATGATGTGGTCGCTGGTGATGGTACTGGTTATGCCATCATTCAGGCTTTCAATAAATAGCCTTATCTCCTCAACCACCTGGTCATCTGTAAGCATCCTGAATTCCCCGCTCACGAGCTTTTGATAAAGAGGGGCGCGGGTAGGCACCCTGAGGCTTCTCAGCCTTATGTAGTGGGGGTTAATCCGGTTAAGGACCCTGGCGGTTTCTACGGCGTGCTCTTTCCACATTGCCTCACCGCCAAGTCCTGGCATAACATATTCAGATAGTGACATGCCAGCATCGATGACCTTTCTGCCGGCATCTATATGCCGAGCCGCTGTAACGCCCTTCTTTATAAATTTCAAAACCGGATCATACCCGCTCTCTAAGCCAATATGGACCCTGTCAAGACCAGCCTCTCTTATCTCCTTCATCTCAGCAAGTGATTTTCTGCTCACAGTCCTTGATCGTGAATAGGTAGTTACCCTCCTTAAATCGGGAAATTTCACCCTTAGGAAACGCAAGACCTCAACAAGGTCTTCAGTCCTCATAATAAAATTGTCAGCGTCTTGCAGAAAACACTCTCCGGTCCCGGAATAAAGCCACAGGGCAACGCCCTTGTAACTGTAACTGTAATTGTGATCCCTGAGGATATAGGCCATAACCCGATTTGTTATCAGGCCACTGTCTCCCATCTTCCACGAAAGGGCCTTGATATCATCAGCAATATCCTTGGCAGTCTGGATATCCGTCTTGACCTCTTCCGCCGTCCTTAAGGAGAACTTTTGTCCCTTATACACGGGACAAAAAAGACACTGATTCCACGGGCAGTTACGGGTTATCCGTAAAAGCAGGCTTCGCGCCTCATTAGGTGGCCTAATAGGGCCCTGCTCAAAGCTTAGTTTTGATTCATGTACCATTTGGGATACCCTGATAGCCGAAAATGTTTATGAAATCGCTAAAAAAAGAAGCATACAGCAAGCATTATAATCACATATCCTCACTTTTCAAATCGTTATCTCTTGTGACGGTCCATCAAGGTGGTTCCGCCAAGAATAACAGGGCTAAGTCATAGTGGAACATAACTTGGTGATTCCTAAGCCTATTGTTGGGTATGGGTATCTTTTTTTGATTTTGCCCTCCCATAGTTTAGATTAGCGGGCGTTTCAAAATGGTTTATATAGATGGAGTACATGATTCATAGGTTTACGGCGCAATAAACCATTTTGAAACGACCCAGTACAGGCCCATGTTATAGGGCATAACAAAAAAGATACCCATACCCTTAAC
>JABXJZ010000507.1 GCA_013375335.1 Desulfobacterales bacterium | reverse complement strand
GGCGCTCCATGGCCGTGGGCCAGCCGTCGCAACGGGGCTGAGGAGGGCGCGTCCTGAGGCGGTGGTCTTTACCTACCAGGGTGATGGGGACCTGGCGGCTATAGGAACTGGGGAGATCGTTCATGCGGCCTCCCGATGCGAGCGAATAACCGTGATCTATGTGAATAACGGTGTCTTTGGGGCCACTGGTGGCCAGCAGGCGCCCACCACTATAATCGGCCAGAAAACAACCAGTTATCCTTCCGGCCGGGATCCGGAATTCAGCGGGTATCCAATCAAGTTAGTCGAGATGCTCTCACTGATCTCTCCGCAGTCTTTCATTGCCCGAACCTCCATCCACGACGTGAAAAGTATCCTGGCTGCCAAGAAGGCAATCAGGGAGGCATTCCTGGTCCAGATCAGGGATGAGGGGTTCGGCATGGTAGAGGTGCTGGCTGCCTGTCCAACCAACTGGAAGCTCGATCCGGTGAGCTGCATGGAAAGGATCCGTTCCGAGGTAATGTCTTACTACCCCCTGGGGACTTTCTCCAGGCCGCAAAAGGGAAAATAAACAATGGTAGAGGTGATCCTCATAGCGGGCTTTGGCGGGCAAGGAGTCATGGTTATGGGTCACTTGCTTGCATATGGCGCTATCTACGAGGGCCTTGAGGTTACCTTTTTTCCATCCTACGGCCCTGAGATGAGGGGCGGAACAGCAAACTGCACGGTGGTAATCTCCGATCAGAGGATCGGCTCACCGATCAGGAATACCTTTACGGCTTTGATGGCCATGAATCAGGCATCGCTTGCAAAGTTTGAGGCTCGTGTCAATGCTGGAGGCGTGCTGGCCTATAACGAAACGATCATTGACCCCCCGCCAGAACGGGGGGATGTCAGGATCGTCAAGATCCCGGCCAATGAGATTGCAACTGAGCTGGGCAACCCTCAGGTGGCCAACATGGTTGCTGCCGGAGGCCTGATCACTGCTCTGGGGGTCATCTCCCCGGACTCACTCTTCAAAGGGCTCAAAAGGGCACTTCCAAAACACAGACATCACCTCATCCCCCTTAACGAGGAGGCCATAAGAAGGGGGATGGGAGTTGTTCGGGGGAGCATGAAAGGAACGG
>JABXJZ010000179.1 GCA_013375335.1 Desulfobacterales bacterium | reverse complement strand
GAGGAGATGCCAGCTAGGATCGAAGAAATCCACCATGCTGAAGAGGAAGGGGTAGAATTTATCCTCCTGGCAGCCCCCTTGAATTTTGTGGGCAATAAGGATGGCCGTCTGACTGGGGTGAGATGTCAGAGGATGGAATTAGGTGAACCCGATGAATCAGGTAGGCGCAGGCCAGTACCGATTGAAGGCTCGGAATTTGAGACATCGTGTGATACAGCCGTTATCGCTATTGGAGCAGGGCCGAACCCACTTCTAACCTCAGTCACCCCCGACGTAAGATTGAATAAGCGGGGTTATATTGTCGTGGACCCTGAAACCGGCAAGACAACCAAAAGAGGGGTCTGGGCAGGCGGCGATATCGTGACAGGACAGGCAACGGTTATCCTGGCTATGGGGGCTGGTCGAACGGTGGCCAACTCCATTCATAAATACCTAACGCTCGGTTGGTAGCTATACAGGGCCACGTCATTGTCGAACCGAACCTATTGGTTTTAAGCTCATTTGTGGGTATGGGTAGCTATATCAATTCATTGATAGCAAACAACCTGGAAAACTAGGATAGTAAGTTCAACCAGAGGAACTATGCAGAATACGATAGGCATTATAGGCGCAGGGAATATGGGATCCGCTCTGATAGGCGGCATTGTCGAAGGTAAGGGATTTAAGGCGGATCAGCTCGTGGTGAGTGACATAAAACAGGAGAGGGCCGACTATCTGGCTCAAAAGTACCACGTAAGAAAGGCCGACTCTAATCAAATCCTTACTAGGGATTGCAGTACCGTGATCCTTGCGGTCAAACCAAAGGAGATCAGAACTGTCCTGGCAGATATCAGAAATGAATTAAGGCACGATCATCTCCTCATATCCATTGCCGCAGGGGTTCCTATAAAGGCGATTAGGGACATAGCACAAAGAGACCTACCCATTATCAGGGTAATGCCAAATACCCCTGCAATGGTCAGGATGGGGATTGCAGCTATCTCGCCTGGTCCTTTGGCAAAAGCGAGGCATGCAGATATGGCTGTAGAGATCTTCTCGCAGGTAGGTGAAACTGTGATAGTAGACGAAGAAATGATGGACGCGGTGACCGCCCTATCTGGCAGTGGGCCGGGGTATATCTTCCTCATAATGGAGGCCCTTGCTGATGCGGGAGTGAGGTTAGGATTAAAAAGGGAAATTGCCCTTAGGCTAGCTATCCAGACTACCCTGGGAACTGCCTTGTTGGCCAGGGAATCCAAGGAGTCCCTGGGTGAGTTAAGGAACAAGGTGACATCCCCAGGTGGAACTACCAGTAAAGGCCTGAACGTTATGCATGAAAGAGGTCTAACCGATATCATTATCGCGGCGGTTGAGGCTGCCTGGAGCAGATCAAAGGAGCTTAGCAGTAAGCTTTAGAAAAACAGGGCCAGCGGAAAACTATGGGAGAGGTAAAAAGTACGCTCGATCTTGTGCTTGAAAAGACCAGAAACCTGACCCTGAGCAGGGAGGAAAAACTCGACCTTGCCTGGCAGGAATTGGATAAAAGGGTCAACAGTCTCCTTACCAGGTATTTGGATACCTTCCTTCCGCTCAGCACGCTTCGGGAAGAGGTGGAAAAGATCCATACTCAAGAGCATGGTCTTGCATGTCAGCTCCTCAAGAAACACCTTCTTGCCCGTTTCGACCTCGAGGGCGACAACACTCTGATCTTGTCTGCCCTCAGGGAGATAGTTAGTCTTGATATAGATCCCCTTACTGTCCTGCAGAGGGAATACGAGTTGGAAAAGGAAGAGTCCCGAAAGTCCTTGAGTGAGAAGGCTCTATCGGCTTTGGAGGAGCGCGGCGTGTCTGGTTCGGCCGTGGTACCCAATCTGAACCAGGACCCAGAGTGGAACCAGTTCCTCGAAGGCTTGCGTAAAAGGTACCAGCAAAGGATCAGAACAATAGAGAACGGCTCACAGAGGTCTCCGGAAAAGGCTTATTGAAACGGGGTACTCGCTAGATTATACCAAAATAGACCTTTTCGATGAGTGAGAAATTCCTAGCTACCTCCTCTTGTCCCCTGATGAGGTTGCCATGCCCTGGAAGCAAGAGTTCGATGTCTAGGGAGGAAAGGCGCCCGATGCTCCTCTTGAGTTGATCAGCGTTGCCACCAGGTAGGTCTGTACGTCCCACTCCCCCTTCAAAGATGAGATCACCTGCAAAGAGGGCCTTATGAGAAGGCCAGTAGAGACAGATCGAGCCAGGGGAGTGACCCGGGGTGTGGATAACCTCGAGCTCTATGTTGCCTGCCTTCAAAGTGCCTTCAGCAAGAAGGAAGTCAAGCTTAGGGTTATGACCGTAATAGTATGCAACGTTTTCCTGGAAATAGTGATACTCTCCTTCATGTATAGCAACCATGGTTGACGGGGACGAAAAGGATTGTACTGCCTCTACGTGATCGGGGTGAATATGGGTGGCAATTATCAGGTCAATGTCCTCAGGTCTGATATTGATTGAGCGCAATGAACTCCGTAATTCCCCGAAGAGATGTTGATGGCCCGGATCAATGAGGATCTTAAAAGCTCCATCAATGAGATAGCTATTGCAGTTATTTACATTCAGTACCCGCCATGGAAAGGCGTAGAGATCATCACTGAGCTGCATTCGTATCTACCTCAGATTTTGGGATGATAGGGATCTTGAGTTACGGTATACTATAGCAGGAAGATGCTGAGCCGCAATATGTTTTGAGAAACACCTAATTGCAGGAGGCAGGAGGTGCCGATCTACGAATACCTCTGCCGGGTATGCGGCAGGGAATTCCAGTATTTGATACTCAGAAAGGGTGATGAGGAGAATCTAAGCTGCCCAGGATGTAAGGGGAGGGATCTTAAGAAATTGGTCTCAAGGGTTGCCTACCATGTTTCAGAGCAAGACCGATTAGCCACTTATGACCCCAGCTCTCCAAGAGGCGATGCATTTTGCAAAGACACCAGGAACATAGGGCTTCAAGCCAAGAAGAGGGCACAGCAGATGGGGGTTGATTTGGGATCTGACTTCGAGGCCAAATTGGACAGGCTCCGCACAGACCCTAAAAAGGTCTTTGATAATAGTGAATAGGAAATACAGCCGTGGTTGCTGATAGTCTAGTAGCATTTTTGAACCGGGTGAAGACTTTTGGCTTGAAGAAAGGGGGAATAGCATTTAAAAAGGTATTGTGCCCCCGTAGCTCAGGCGGATAGAGCAAGGGATTCCTAATCCCTGTGCCGGGTGTTCGAGTCACCCCGGGGGCACCACAAGGTCTGGAGACATGAGGTCGGACGGTCAAAGTCTTTTTCGTGGAACAGCTCATTTAGTCCCCATTTTGTCCCGACTTAGAGGGTTGAACTGTGCTTAGAAAGCTTCCAGAACCGGAAATTCCCGCTGATGATCCGTTTCGCAATGATGTATTAAACAGGCGGGAAAATGCCGAAAATGTAACTTACCTGATTGAAGGCGCCTCAGAACCTTTTGTTTTGAGTATCAACTCCCAATGGGGACATGGCAAAACAACCTTTATTAAAATGTGGGCTCAGCACCTGGAAAATAAGGATCATGCTTGCATCTATTTTAATTGGTGGGAGAGCGACTTCTCTGAAAATCCGCTTGTCGATATAGCTTCTTATCTTCGGAGTGTTGATTAACGTTACCCGCATACCTCCAAAAAACTCCCTAAGGTGGTTAACGCTCCGCTCTGCCCTGGCAAAAATCTTCTTTTGGTTAATCCTGTAATCGGCCAAGAGATCCTCCGCGAGCTCGTCGAACCTCACCCGGTCAGAATAGACTCGTGGCAGCTTGCCCTCTGAAATCTCCCCTTCCCTTTTCCTCGGTAGATGCTTTGCGTCAACCTCTTTCCTGCTCCTGGTTGATTTCCTGTAAGGTTTCGCGTTGCGGTAATACTGTATCCAATAGATATTACCTCTCTTGTAAATGCTTCCCCTGATTAATCCCCTTTCTCTATTTCTTTTACGTATTCCTGAAAGTGTTCAATGACAACCTCCCTTGTGCTTTTACCTTCCTCTTTGATTCTCTTGCGCACCTTAGGTTTAGCGCGGTCTTCAAGATACCTCCGTAAGGTAATGGGATAAGTGGAGACCATCCTACCGGTGCGGAAAATAGGAATCTTCTTTATCTTAAAAACCTGCTGGGCTGTCTTCTCTGAAACCTTAAGGT
>JABXJZ010000506.1 GCA_013375335.1 Desulfobacterales bacterium | reverse complement strand
AGCGACTCGTGGAATGCGCCTGTGTTGGCCGCGCCGTCTCCGAAGAAGCAGAGCACCACCTGATCAGTATTCCTCAGTTCTATCGAAAGGCCAGCTCCCGTGCCAACGGGTATGTTCGATCCGACGATTCCTGTAGCGCCGAGGTTTCCTGCTCTCACATCGGCTATGTGCATTGAGCCGCCCCTCCCCTTGCAGTACCCTGTAGCCTTCCCGCATAGCTCAGCGAGCATTAGCTTTGAGTCTCCACCCTTCGCTATGCAATGGCCATGTCCTCTGTGTGTGCTCGTTATGTAATCGTCTTCTCGGATGGCTGCGCAAGCTCCGACTGCTACAGCCTCCTCACCGGCGTATAGGTGTGAGGCGCCCTTTACAATATCACGGCTTAGAAGGTCCATAACCTTCTCTTCGAAGTACCTTATCTCAAGCATCTTCCTGAGATGTCCGATTAGCTCCTCAGACATGTTCTCATCGATCATTGACTGATAGTGCCCCCACCAATGTTATCTTCTGCAATAAGGTTCTGCCAACGGTTAGATGTGTAAAGTGACTTTTTAGCCTTTTCAAAAGGATCAAGGGGTACTGAGTAGTTGTCTAACGGTTACGTCAGAAACAGAATCAATCGGGAACATGTCGTGAAACAGTTATAATTGATATAGGCTGAGAATAGACTCTATAGAGTTCAAGGTGATGAGACGAATGCCTGAGTCGAGTTCATGTGACGTAGCGGTTATAGGCGCTGGCATAGGAGGCTATGTGGCAGCGATCCGAGCGTCGCAACTCGGGATGAAAGCAGCAGTCATCGAAGGAGGGAAGGTCGGGGGGACTTGCGTGAACAATGGATGCATACCGACCGTGGCGCTACTTACCTGCACAAGCCTCTTGGAAAAGATCAAGCGGTCCGAAGACTACGGGATTAACGTCAAGGATGTCTCAGTGAACTACGAGAAAGTGATGATGAGAAAGGAAGCAGTTGTCAACCGCTTGGCTGATGGGGTGAAATACCTTCTGAGGAAGAATGATGTTCGGCTTGTCGAGGGTTGGGGGGCGATAGAGTCCCGTAGTCAAGTGGATGTCGAGACAATCGATGGGAAAAAGGAGCGCATCGAAGCAGAAC
>JABXJZ010000178.1 GCA_013375335.1 Desulfobacterales bacterium | reverse complement strand
AGAGGCCTGGGAATCGGCTATCCATGCCAGGAAGTTTCAACGAAGACTGGACAAATTGAGCCCAGAGGAGGCTGCTGGTCTTCCAGGCGGGGAAAGTGAATTGCCAGCCGAGTTCCTCGATCGGTTGCAAGCAGAGCTCAGCAGTAAGTATACGGAGATGCTGCAGCACATCCGGGCTTCCTGGGTCTTCCAGAAGGATGAGGCCATGGGCTGGAAGATCATGGACCAGGCCATGGAAAAGATGAAACAGCTTGCCCATTTTGCTGAGCCTATTGGAGAGGACGGTGTTGCCCCGAAATTTGAGCCTGGCCAGATCGATAAAAGCCATGCCATTGGAGTGGCCCTGAGCAAGGCGTTGGAGGATGCCCAGGTAGCCCGGGAGCGGCATCTGAAGTTGAGGGAGGACAGTGAGGTCAAGAAGCACTCCGGGCTTATCATCAACCTGGACCTCACCACGCAACAGGAGGAGTACCAGGGAGCGGAGATCGCAGACTGGCGTAAGAAGACATAGGCACCTCTAAACGGTTCTCATGGGCATCCTATACCGTGACCCGGTATGGTGCCCTTTTTCATCTTGAGTCCACGATGTTCGAGGCGAAGATTCTGAACGGATACCGCACTGTTGCTCTAGTCGGCCTATCATTAGATCCGAGCCGACCGAGTCACAGGGTGGCGAGCTATCTGGCGCAGCATGGCTACAGGGTAATTCCGGTCAACCCCCATGCCAGGGAGATACTGGGTAAGCCAAGTTACCCTGACCTGAGCTCTATACCCGAAGTCGTAGAGGTGGTGGACATATTTCGGCGATCGGAGGAAGTGATGCCGGTTGTTGATGAGGCAATCAAGATCGGGGCGAAGGCGGTGTGGATGCAGGAAGGGGTTATTAACGAGGAAGCTGCATCAAAGGCGAGAGGCGCTGGGCTGCTGGTAGTCATGAACAAATGCATGTATAAGGAGCACCGACGCCTATCCGAAGAGCTGGGTTCATAACACTTTACGGAGCCGTATCTAACAACAGCGGAACAGGGGCAAAAAGAGCAGGAGAGACGGTGAAGGTAAAAATAGTCTTTTACAGCATGTACGGTCATATCTATAGGATGGCTGAGGCGGTAGCCGAAGGCGCCAGGGAGGTGGAAGGAGCCAGCGTGGAGCTGCTTCAAGTTTCTGAGCTCGTCCCCGATGACCTACTAGAGAAGTTGGGGGCGAAGAAGGCGCGCGAGGCCTTCGCACATATCCCTGTGGCCAGGCCCGAGGATCTGGCTGATGCCGATGCTATTATCTTTGGCATACCAACGCGCTTCGGCAATATGTGTGCCCAGATGCGTAATTTCCTCGACCAGACCGGGGGACTATGGCAAGGAAATGCGCTTGTGGGGAAAGTGGGCAGTGTCTTTGCCTCCACTGCCACCCAGCACGGAGGACAGGAGACAACGATCATTTCCTCATACGTCACCTTACTTCATCATGGCATGGTCATCGTCGGGTTGCCCTATACCGAGACCCGACAGATGACATTGGACGAGATAACAGGTGGGAGTCCCTACGGTGCCACCACGATCGCAGCACCCGATGGCAGCCGTGTACCAAGCGAGAACGAACTCGCTATGGCCCGCTTCCAGGGAAGACACGTGGCCACCATTGCCAAAAAGCTGGCCGGTTCATGAAGATGGGCCATATACACAAAGGAAGTCTTGAGCCAGCACAATTCCTGGTAGACAACATAGGGCTCTTGCCTAAGGGAAGAGCCCTTGATGTGGCTATGGGTGCTGGAGGAAATGCACTCTTTTTAGCAAACAAGGGTTTCGACGTAGAAGGGGTTGACATATCACCCGAGACGGTGGGTAAGGCCCTGGAACTGGCGCGGAAGTCGGGCGTCGCTCTCAGGGCCCAGGTGGCTGACCTGGAGAACAATTTTTATATTGAGAGCGGTGCTTATGACGTGATTATCTGCTTCAATTACCTGCAACGCTCCCTTATCTCGCGGATTAAGGATGGGTTACGCAAGGGGGGCATGGTAGTTTATGAAACCTTTATTGTCGACCAGGTACAGTTTGGCAAACCAAAGAACCCTGACTATTTGCTGAACCACAACGAGCTTCTTCACCTGTTTCGTGACTTCCGGTGTCTGTGCTATCGGGAGGGAGTTGTAGAAAATCGGAAGGCAGTTGCTAGTTTAATAGCGGAAAAGGTATAACCGACAAGGAGGGGTTTATTCGGTGGCTTATAGGCAAACTCCAGGGTATAGAGATTAGATGAAAAGGAGGTCAGCATGAGGAAGATGACTGAAAAGGCGTTGCAAGAGGCGTTTGCCGGTGAGTCAATGGCTCACATGAGATATCTCATGTTTCAAGAGACAGCGGAAAAGGCCGGATTTCCAAACACCGCAAGGCTCTTCAAGGCAATTTCCTATGCAGAACAGGTACATGCAACCAATCACGCACGACACCTTGGAATCCTCAGGGAGACCGGAGATAATCTAGAAACCTGTATCCAGGGTGAGACTTATGAAGTGGAGGAAATGTACCCTGCCTTTAATGCGATTGCTAAGCTGCAGGGTGAAAAGGGCGCTGAACAGTCAACTCATTATGCCCTTGAGGCCGAAAAAATCCACGCAAGGCTGTATAAGGAGGCAAAAGCGGAGGTTGCCAAGGGAAAAGACCTGGATATACCGGAGATCTACATCTGCCCGGTGTGCGGATACACACATGTTGGGACCCCTCCGGGAAAATGTCCGGTATGTTCTGTCTCCAGTGACACATTTAGGAAGTTTTAAAGGGAGGTGAAACAATGGCAGGACTTTACAAATGCGGGTCTTGCAGGAAGATCGTGAGGGTTATTTACGAGGGAAAGGGCGAGCTCGTATGTTGTGGACAGGGAATGAACTCGGTGAATGCATTTAACTCCGTCGAGGAGATACTGGACTTTGCAGTTGAGAAGGAGGAGGAGGCCTACAGGTTTTATACCGAGTGGGCAGAGAAGCTGGATAAGTCACCAGTTCGCAAGCACTTTGAGGATTTCGCCAAGGAGGAGCTAAAGCACAAGGATAAATTACTCCAGGTAAGACGGGGAAACACGCTGAAACCATCACCTCAAAAGGTAGCTGATCTTAAGATCGCTGACTATCTTGTAGATGTTCCTCCCACGCCTGGGGTGAATTACCAGCGGGCGCTCATTATAGCGATGCAACGGGAGAAAGCGTCTTTCAACCTCTACAACAACCTTGCAACGCTGGCTGATGATGAAGGCCTCCGTACTACTTTCCTCGCCCTGGCACAGGAGGAAGCAAAACACAAACTGGCACTGGAAACGATCTATGACGAGGAGATACTTACGGAGAATTGAGCACTCATCGATCCATGGCCTCAAATCCCGTGGACCGGTGAAGGCTTTGCACTGATACCTGTGATAGCTTTCATTTAGGAGGATTGGAGCGAAGACCTTGAATTGCCAATGGGGATGGTGAAGCAGCGAAAGAAAAACAGATGAGGAGGTACCCGATGTTAAGAGAGAAAGTTGAAAGTGCTTTGGATGAAGTGAGGCCTTCATTGCTGGCAGACGGCGGCAATGTAGAACTCGTCGATGTTACTGATGATGGAATAGTAAAAGTCAGACTGAAAGGGGCGTGTGCTGGATGTCCCATGTCCCAGCTCACACTGAGCCAGGGAATTGAGCGGCATCTGAAAAATACCGTCCCTGAAGTAAAGAAGGTGGAAGCGGTCTTATAAAAGGGAAACGCATACTATTTACCAGGCAGCTAGGGGCCTTATTTTTCTGAGGTGGGTCTCATTAAGATCCGTAATCATTAAAAGCATGTAATTCCCGCATCCCGCCCTTTGAGGATTGACTCTATCCCTTTGAAAAGACGGCCCGTCGAGATTCGCAAAGCCCCATCAAATGCCTAGGATTCATGGATACCGAAGCCAGTTGTGGGGCCATTTGGGCTCCGCGCAGGTGATGGCTTAGCGAGCGGAGTCTGTGTGCCGGGCCAATATCCTTCAGGCATAGAAGTCTGCGGCGCTGTTACCCTTCAAAGCTGGTCGGATGGATCTGATGAAGAAGTGGATTGAAGCATAGCTGGTCTAAGGGAATGAGGAGGGGAAGGGACGACCAAGCGCTAATGGTCTCCCATTCGACATGAACGTTATATCATCAAAAGAGCAAGGGATCGATCTGACT
>JABXJZ010000505.1 GCA_013375335.1 Desulfobacterales bacterium | reverse complement strand
ATCGGGTCTTGGAAAAACGGCCTATGGTCCGGGATGTCTCCCGAATAAAACCGGTAAGTTATCCAATCAGGGCGACCAATGAGAGCAGCCGAATTGGCCGAGATGGCATTTTGGAAGGTTTGAACAAGCCGGATCGGGTTCTGAATTTTGAATGCGAAATACGGTTTACTCTTGGCTGCAAATTCGATAAATGAACGGAAGGAGGTAAAGAATGAATTCCATCGTGTGTATCAAGCAGGTACCTGATACAGAATCCATTATAAGAATAGATGGAGAGGGTACGGGGATCGTGGAAGAAGGGATAAAATACGCCCCCAATCCCTACGATGAATACGCTGTAGAAGGGGCCCTCAGGCTTCGGGAGAAGTTCGGAGATGGCAAGGTAACTATTATTACAGTGGGACCCCAGAGGGCTGAGGAAACGCTGAGGTATTACTTTGCAATGGGTGCTGATGAGGGTATTCTCATAAAAGATGATGAACCACAGAAAAGGGATTCCCTTTCCGTGGCTCAGTGCCTGGCAGAGGTGATCAAGGGTATGGAATATGATGTGATATTGTGCGGCAAGCAGGCAATAGATGATGATTCTGCCCAAGTGGGTGCCATGTTGGCGGAATTTCTGGACATTCCTCAGGCTACAGCAGTCTCGAAACTTGAAGTGGCCGAGGACAAAAAGAGTGCTGTGGCTCACAAGGAAATCGAAGGGGGTGAGGAAATCATAGAAATCCAGCTCCCTGCCGTTATTACGGCTCAAAAGGGATTGAATGAACCCAGGCTTACATCATTACTGGGGATTAAAAGGGCAGTGAGTAAGCCCATTGAAACAAGGGACATGAATGTTCCCGAGGCAAAGATGAAGATTACTCGTTTAGAAAGGCCCCCCGAGAGGCCTCCGGGAAGTATTCTCAAGGGGGAAGATGCAGATGTTGTTCAACAGCTTGTTCATGCCCTCAAGAACGAGGCAAAAGTTCTTCCTTAGATAAGAATGGGAAATTGATGAGAAAAAGAGGTGGAGAGAAATGGCAGGTATATGGATCTTTCCGGAACAGAGAGATGGAGAACTGAAGAAGGTTAGTTTTGAACTCCTCGCTGTGGGGAGAAACCTAGCGGATAAAGC
>JABXJZ010000177.1 GCA_013375335.1 Desulfobacterales bacterium | reverse complement strand
TTTTGGGTTTGCAGTGAAGCGAACTCTAGAATGGTCCAAAATTCTTTTCAGAGAGCGAAAGGGAATCCGGGCAACAGCCCGTCGATTGCCGACCCCCCACAATCAAGCTTGTCGCTGATGCGCATCAAGTCAAGATTCCTCCCAGGCCGCCGACCTGGGAGACGGGCTACAGATGCCCTTTTAGAGAAGGGCCCAGGTAAGTACCGTTCCAACCGGCACATTTATCCTTCCCTTCTGCCCTTGCTTTTTATAATAACCTTCCTTAAGATAACATCCATGAAAAGTCTACTCTCCTTCGCCCTCTCACTCATCGGATTTGTGGCCATCGTGGGACAAATCGTTCTCATGAGGATCTATGCATTGACTGCCTTGTTTTCCCCCGTTTCCCACCGAAAGGCCAAGGAAAAGGCCTTGAAGCCTACGTTGCTCTATGGCTCCAAAAGTGCCAATGCGATATACAGCGGAGAGCCCGGATGGCAGATAGATTTTCAAATTGAAAGGAGAAGATTGTTCTTGCTAGTGATCTTTGCAGGTTTAATAGGTGGGATTAACGGACTTCTATAGGCATAAAAGATGAAAAGAAGATACGTGACATTTCTGACATTCCTTGCATTGGGGGTGGTAGCGTTTAAATCTTTTCCCCCTACAGATGAGGAATACCAGGTACGGCGCGAGCACATGGTGAAAGAAATAGAGGCCGATGTAAAGTTCACAAGCGAGAGAATCGGCAAAAAGGCATTGGGTAGACACGTTATGGAAGCCATGGGAAAAGTCCCTCGCCATGAGTTTGTACCGGCTCACCTGAGGCGTTCTGCTTATGAAAACCGGCCTCTTCCCATCGGTTACGGACAGACGATTTCCCAGCCTTACATTGTGGCCTTGATGACGGATCTTTTGGATGTGGACGAGGATAACGTGGTATTGGAAATCGGAACCGGGTCTGGATACCAGGCAGCTATCCTGGCTGAACTAGTGGAAAAGGTCTACACCGTCGAAATTGTCAGAGAACTTGGGGAACAGGCTAAAGGACGCTTAAAGCGCCTTGGCTATCAAAACGTATGGGTTCGCATAGGTGATGGCTATTACGGCTGGGAAGAGCATGCGCCTTTTGACGGCATCATCGTCACGGCTGCAGCCAGCCACATCCCCCCGCCTCTGGTCAAACAGTTGAAGCCCGGCGGCAGAATAATTATCCCTGTTGGCAGTCCGTTCATGACCCAACAGTTGATGCTGGTGAAAAAGGAAAAAGACGGCAAGATTAAAACAAAGCAAGTGCTGCCCGTTTTATTTGTGCCACTTACCGGTGGGCATTGACATGCTTGTCGGGTATGCCATCTTCCTCATCTCGGCCGGAGTCCTCGGTTAT
Organism: Desulfobacterales bacterium; assembly: GCA_013375335.1. Taxonomy (GTDB): domain Bacteria; phylum Desulfobacterota; class DSM-4660; order Desulfatiglandales; family B25-G16; genus JABXJZ01. The sequence goes on along the minus strand of JABXJZ010000177.1, from coordinate 2,815 downwards.
GAAATCCTCCTGATGCGGCTCCTTTCCGTCATCCAGTGGTACCATTTCGCCTACATGATCATCAGTCTTGCCCTGCTTGGCTTTGGAGCTAGCGGAACCTTTATCGCCCTGGCCCAACGTTGGCTCATCCCGCGATTTCATTTATCTTTTATGATAAATGCCGTGCTATTCGGCTTTACTACGGTGGGCAGCTTTATCATCGCACAGGAGATTCCGTTCAATCCCCTTGAGATCCTCTGGGATCGTGGCCAGCTGCTCTATTTACTGGTACTTTACCTGCTCCTGTCCGTACCATTTTTTTGTGCGGCCACTTGTATTGGTCTTACCTTTGCCCGTTTCAAGGATCAAATCAATCGCATTTACCGATTTGATCTCCTCGGGGCCGGGACTGGCGCGCTGGCCATTATCCTGATACTTTTTGCCTTTCCACCGGCCACCTGTCTCGAGCTCCTGGGGACTTTGGGGTTCTTCGCTGCTGGGCTGGTGAGCCTGAACCAGGCATTACCTCGATCCCGGGGGATAGCAGTAGCTCTGTTCTCATGTGGCTTGATACTGCCCTTTACCTGGCCCGATGTATGGCTTACCCCTCGAATTTCGGACTATAAGGGGGTAAGCCTGGCGCTACGTGTACCCGACGCAGAAGTGCTCGGCCAACATTCCAGCCCACTGGGTTTGCTCACGGTTGTTCGGAGTTCGAACATTCCCTTTCGACATGCACCCGGCCTGAGTTTAAATTACTTCTCGGAGCCACCCCCACAATTAGGAATTTTCACTGATGGCGACTCTTTGAGCCCAATCACCCGGTATGATGGGAAGCGTGAACCTCTTGCCTATTTGGATTATCTTTCCTCTGCCCTGCCCTATCACTTGCTGGAAAAACCCAAGGTGCTTGTCCTTGGGGCCGGAGGTGGCACAGATGTTCTCATGGCCCTCTACCACCAAGCAAAAAACATTGATGCTGTGGAGCTCAATCCGCATATCATTGATTTAATAGAGCGGGTTCATGCCGAATTTGCCGGGAATCTCTACCAAAGAGAGGACGTCAAGGTTCACGCTGCCGAAGCAAGGGGCTTTGTGGCTGGAAGCAGCGAACGTTATGATTTAATTCAAATATCTTTGCTGGACTCCTTCAGTGCCTCGGCGTCGGGGGGGTATGCTCTCAATGAAACGTACCTCTACACGCTGGAGGCTTTGAAGGAATACCTCCATCACCTACAGCCCGGAGGCCTTTTGGCTATTACCCGCTGGCTTAAAATGCCGCCGCGAGATGGCCTAAAGCTCTTCGCGACGGCGGTCACGGCGTTGGAGAAATCTGGCATCGATAACCCTGGACAGCAGTTGGTATTGATCCGGAGTTGGAAAACGACCACCTTGCTGGTCAAAAATGGGAGGTTCACAGAGGAGGAAATCCGTGCCGTCGGGATGTTCTGCGAAGCACGATCCTTTGATGTGGCTTATTACCCAGGGATACGAGCAATGGAGGCCAATCGTTACAATGTGCTGGAAAAACCTTACCTCTATGAAGGAGCGACGGCCTTGATAGGGGAGAATAGGAACGACTTTCTCAAACGCTATAAGTTTTACATCACTCCGGCCACAGACGATCGCCCTTACTTCTTTCACTTCTTTAAGTGGGGAACTCTTCCGGAAATTTTCTCGCTAAAAGGGAAAGGGGGATTGCCCTTATTGGAATGGACCTATCCGATCCTCATTGTGACCTTCCTTCTAGCCGTTGTGACGAGCTTCGTGCTGATTCTCCTCCCTCTTTGGACCCTACGACGCAATGGGAGCTCACGCCGAAACCGGAGCCGCATTGCTTTCTACTTTCTGTCTCTGGGATTGGCGTTTTTATTCATTGAAATCGCTTTTATTCAAAAATTTATCCTTTTTCTCAGCCACCCACTCTATGCGGTCGCTGTCGTGCTGTGCGCCTTCCTGGTTTTTGCGGGCTTGGGCAGCGGCTATTCCTCTCAGTGGACCCACCGCTCTCAAAAATTCGGCCAAAAAAAAGAAGGGATAACCATCGTTCTAATCGTCATAGGAATTGCTGCCATTGCATTCAGTTATATGATTCTCTTGCCTCCGCTTTTCCATCGCTGGATGCCTTTGCCAGATGTTTTGAAAATCCCGATCTCGATCGTTCTCATCGCCCCCCTGGCATTCTGCATGGGAATGCCTTTCCCCTTGGGTCTGTCGCGGGTGGCTGCGGCGATGCCGGGTTTCATCCCTTGGGCGTGGGGAGTGAACGGCTGCGCCTCTGTATTGAGCGCCATTTTGGCTACAATGCTGGCCATTCATTTCGGTTTCACTGTAGTTATAGGGATTGCGCTGATACTCTATTTCTCGGCAGCTCTTGCACTTTGGAGGCCATTGGGTGTGACTACCTAAAAGGGTAATATGGAGATCATTCATCAGGATCATTCATTTTAGAGCTGGCCGCTAAAGAGGACATCATCCACATCCATTGCACTTAGAAACATCTAAAACAAAAACTTTCATGTTTACATGCCTCATTCTTCAACCCAAGCATTGAAGCACAGACCAGCGGCTGGGTCATAATCTCTATTGAATGCTTCGGGATACTTATCCCCCGATTCTCCTAAGTCAACCCTCTCAACAATCAGCGATTTGTGAGGCAAGGTGCAGATGTGTAGGATTATCTAACGCTGAAAGTAACCTTTTAGCGGCCTTGAAATAAGACTCTTCTTTCTTTTAGAAATCTAATAATTCAAGGGACTGTTGCCCGAATCCCCTGGAGCGAACATTAAAGAATTTTTGGTAACCATTCTTAGTGAAACGAACTTTAGAATGGTCA
>JABXJZ010000504.1 GCA_013375335.1 Desulfobacterales bacterium | reverse complement strand
CTCAACTATATCTTCTTTGGTTGAATGAGGATGCTTCTGAAATCAGAACATGTAGAAGAAGTTTTGAAGGTGTCTTTTATAAATTGTATTGTTACTAATTTACCGTTCATTTCATAATAGACATTTATTACTAGATAGTGCCTATCCACCCACGAGCAGAACATGAGTGGAGTCCCCGCTAGGACGGTTGAGCGGGATACCTTTCGCCATATAGGGGACAAGCTTTGCGTGTTTTAGGCTAAAGCGTTTTTTACGCAGTTCTTGATACACACGATAGATATTTATGGCGACAATATAATCGCGGTCTGCTAGATAGCTACACGAGCCACAATAAAAGAACCTACCCCGTTTTAGTGCTTGACGAGAGCGAGGATCACTGATTTTCTCCCCTTTGGCCCCACAGCGCGGACAAAACGTAGAAGTCCAGCGTGGATTTACTCGAACGATCTTAATCCCAAAGCATGTAGCTTTGTAAATGAGGATTTCGTACAGTGCCCCTCGTAACCAATTCGAGAGTTTGCGGGAGAGTGTGCGCCAGTGTTTCGGCGGTTCATAGTTCCGCAAGTCCTCAAGGACAATGGTGTTACACCTCCAGCGCAGGGCAGTCTCCAATAGCTGGTTACTCGCCAGATGCAGGATTTCCTGCCGATAGCGATTCAACTTACGGTACAGACGCTTCAATTCCTGGTGTCGTTTGCCCTGCCCATGCCAGTGTACCGGATAACAGTCTAATTTGCGTTGCAGTCGGGTAATATGGTGGTAGAGTTGCTCAATTTTATGCAACAGTGTGTTAGAAGGCGACCAAAAGATGGGAGTGCTTAACTGTGACCCAGCTTCGCAGATGACCGAGGTCGTCAGATTAATCACTCCTAGATCGCTGGCCATCACACGATTCGCACGCACTGGGTGAATGTGTGATGATCGTTGTTGAGTATGAGTGTGATCCTCCACAGACCAGGCACATTCCAGGAAGGGCAGTGTCAAGCCATTTTTCAGTGTGAGATAGCGTAAGGTTGGGGCACACAATGTGCTATTGGGATAAGTAATACGTGGTTGAATTTTGGCAGGGATTGACAGGGTAAACTTCCGCCATGCCCAGTGGGAACGTTGTGCGGGATA
>JABXJZ010000503.1 GCA_013375335.1 Desulfobacterales bacterium | reverse complement strand
GATGAAATGCGCCCGGAACCCAAAAGCCCTGGAAAATAGCCCACCGAAATAAAGAGAAAAAGGGAACCTGCCTCAGCGTGTCCGATGTTCAGGTCTCGCTCAATTGTAGGCATCAGGGGCGCCAGGACTATCCTTGAAAGGAAATTGAGAAAGAAGATCCCAGTCAGATAGAGAAGGAATGGCACATAAGTTCGAAAAGGAACCACTACCGTATCCTATAATCCGGTAATCCGGTAATCCGGAAATGTCTGGAGCCTTGTGGGCCTTCGCATGCTTACCTATGGAATATCGATCTTACCATTTTTTTCCCTACAAACTCCAGGCATGCAGAATTTTCCTCGCCCAGGTCTTTCAAGAAGCCTTGCGCTCCTCAGGTCACCCAGACAATCAAAGGGCACCGATTCAAGAGTTGGCCACATTTGTACATTTCCATCTTCTTTGGTTCAAGGCTTGAATTTGAATACAAGCCCCGTTGGATTACTCCTCTTTTGCGAAACGCCATCAGGGACCATTCAATCGTTGTGCTGATGGGCAACAACCCCTTAAAATCTGCCCCTATTCCGGGTTACAATAAACCAAACAAACCAGATAAACCAGACAAACCAGATAAACCAGACAAACCATATAAACCAATGAGATTCTGTTGCCTTCCTCTCAAATACATGTAAGAATTCAGGAGGCGTAACTCAGGAGCTGGGATGCTTGGTTGATATTACTGACCGCGATGCCACGTACCGTGTTCCAACAGCGTTGCTGAACTCTATAACCAAATAACCAATCAAACCAATTGAACCGTGAGACCTAGTATCCTGAGCTGGAAACAGCAAGGGGCAACGAAAGGCTGTAAGTATTGTGGGGAGTGTTAGTTTCTTTCTTCGGGGGCTCATTATCGGATTCTCAATTGCTGCACCTGTCGGGCCAATCGGTGTGCTCTGCATACGTCGGACAATAGCCCAAGGACGTGCTTCTGGCTTTATCTCCGGTCTGGGTGCTGCAACGGCTGATGCCATCTATGGCTGCATTGCCGGGTTCGGGCTGACCTTTATTTCAAGCCTTTTGATAAGCCAACAAGACTGGTTTCGCCTTGTCGGCGGTACGTTTCTCTGCTATCTGGGCATCAA
>JABXJZ010000176.1 GCA_013375335.1 Desulfobacterales bacterium | reverse complement strand
GATCTATGACCGGATATGATCTCCATCTCCTCTTTAGGAATCCTTAGATGCTTGGACAGTGTGGTCATGAGATCCTGATTAGCGAAACCATCGACGGGGGCCGACTTTACTTTCACCTTCAGGGTATCACCATCAAAACCCACTATCCTACTCGTGGATGAGCGGGGCAATACTTTGACTTTACAGGTGGGATCACTCACTATCTTGGACCGAGGTGGACTGCAAACTGGAGTAGGCTGCCGACCACAAAGGTTTGAAGGAAGATAATGGCCACTATTACAATAATAGGTGAAAAATCGAAACCACCAAGGTTTGTCGGCAACCTCCTCCTTATGCTGTAAAGAACGGGTTCGGTTGTAGCGTATAAGAATCTCACGATGGTATTGTAAGGATCAGGGTTCACCCAGGAGATGATAGCCCTGGCAATAACAATCCACATATAAATAGTCAGACCGAGGTTCAGGATCTTTGCAGTGGCTATCAGAAAATTGGCTACAATAAACATTCCCTGTCTCCGGGCAAATGAAATGTTAGAGCAGGTCATAAGCCGGGTTCTGTCTCCCGTATCGGTTACCCTCTACGGGACAATGGCCATTCATCTAGCCTCAATATTGCTATTGAGGTCAAGCGACCTACCCGGGGACTCGGACGGGCCGCCCTCGAGCGTCCCCTTATTTGGTCTTGCTCCGGGCGGGGTTTGCCAAGCCTCCGCTGTCACCAACGGAGCGGTGAGCTCTTACCTCACCTTTTCACCCTTACCCAATCAGAAACCAACCTCTGAAAGGGCGGTATGTTTTCTGTGGCACTTTCCTTCCCGTCACCGGGACTGGGCGTTACCCAGCACCCTGCCCTGCGGAGCCCGGACTTTCCTCCCTCCCATGTGAGACATAGAAGAGCGGCCATTTGCCCTGCTCTAACATCAGCTTTCCAGGGGAAACCAGTAAACTCAGGAGGCTCCTATCCCTCATCGCCTCCCCAGTATATAATCCTGTTGCAATTGTGACAACTCTGCAGCGAATCTCCCCTAATGAGGTCGTTATACTGCTGGGGAGGAATACCCAAGTGACATCCTTGACAAACGAACTCTATTACTGGGACCACGACTTGGCCCTTTAGGTGTATCCTTAAGCTGTCATATCTCTTCAATAGATCCTGATCAACCTGCTGCGACAGCTCGCCCCTTCTCCCACTAAGAGACTGGACTTCTTCATCGAACTCTCTCATCCTTTGCGAGGACTCCTGTTCCTTGATCTGAAATTCCCTCTGAGACTCCTCCCACCTAAGATTATTAGTGGCACATTCCTTCTCCTGGATCTCGATCTCCTCCATACATCCTATCACCATTTCCTCTTTTTGGGAGATAAGCTCCTTCAGCTCTTCAATCTCCTTCAGGATTGCTTGATACTCCTTATTTGACTTGACCTCGTTAAGCCTTGACTTGCTCTTCTTAAATCTAGGCTCCATCTCCTCTAACTCCCTTTCAGCCTTTCTCCTTGTCTCTTTTAGCTCCTCAAGGGTGGATAAATCCTGCTCCATGGCCCTCTTTAAGAGGTCAAGGTCCCCTTTTAATTTCTCAATCTCCTTCGGAATCTCCCCTTTTTCCCTTTGGATAGCATCAAATCGAGTATCGATGTCCTGTATCATCAAGAGCACCTTCAGTCTATCATCCAATTTCACACCTTATAGGTCTTTACTAGAGAAAACGAGAGGGCGCCCTTCTTCAGAAGGGCACCCTCTTTTCCTCCAGATGAACATCTTACAAACGACCATAATGGGCCCACCTGGCCTCGAACCAGGGACCTACCGGTTATGAGCCGGTGGCTCTTCCAGCTGAGCTATGGGCCCTTTCTTTGCTGCGCATTAGGGTAACTGAATTAGGATTGAGATGTCAAGGAAAATAAAATCATTGAGAGCTCTGCTTAAGATTCAGTGAAGCTCTCTAACACTTTCCTTCTCCTTGGATGTCTCAATTTCCTTAAGGCCTTAGCCTCTATCTGCCTTATCCTCTCCCTTGTGACACTAAATTCCCTTCCCACCTCTTCCAGGGTATGATCCGCCTTTTCACCTACACCGAACCTCTTCCTCAATACCTTTTCCTCCCTGGGCGTGAGGCTCGTCATCACCTTTCTCGTCTGCTCACCTAAGTCAAACTTCGTAACCGCTTCAATCGGGGACATTATCTTCTTATCCTCTATAAAATCCCCTAAATGGCTATCCTCTTCCTCGCCAATGGGGGTTTCCAGTGAGATGGGCTCTTTGGCTATCTTCAAAACCTTCCGCACCTTTTCCAAGGGGAATCCCATCCTCTCTGCGATCTCCTCCGGGGTTGGCTCCCTGCCATGCTCTTGAACCAGGCTCCGTGAGATCTTAATAAGCTTGTTGATGGTTTCTATCATATGAACGGGTATCCTTATCGTCCTCGCCTGATCGGCAATGGCCCTTGTTATAGCCTGTCTGATCCACCACGTGGCGTAGGTGCTGAATTTATATCCCCTTTGGTATTCGAACTTATCTACCGCTTTCATCAAGCCGATATTCCCCTCCTGGATAAGGTCAAGGAATTGAAGGCCTCTATTGGTGTATTTCTTTGCGATACTCACCACCAATCTAAGATTGGCCTTTATGAGCTCATTCTTAGAGGCCTTTGACTTCTTCATGCCGGCATCTATGTCCTTACCTAAGTTCCTCAGGGTATTTAAGGACATGGTTGTCCTGTCCTCGATTTCATCAATACACTTTGTGGTTTCCCGTACTTTGGCTACTAGCGATGGAATCCCTTCTCTTGATAGATTCAAGGCCTTTACCTTCTCACCGCCTTTTTCGGTGGTTGATAATTCCTCCAGGCATTCCTCCAAATAAGACACTGGTTTTCCATCTGCCTGTGCCAGGCAATCGTTCAACTCTCCCTTTAGATCTTCTAAACGCTTAAGGGTCTCCTTGAATCTATCAGCCATCAGCTGAATATGTGCTTTTTCCATTTTAAATGACCTCATGAGCTCGAAGATCTTCGTTTGCGTCTCATCAGTGGCAGCACTTAGTCTTTTTCTTTGAGCTGAATCACGACAATCCTTCAAATTCCCCCGATGGGCAGAGATCTCCTCATCCAGGGTCTTTATCTTATTTATGAGGCCGAGCAAGAAATCCTTTCTCTGACCGATTTGATGAAAATTATATTCATCCTCTATATCGTTGACTATGTCCCTCACCTTTAGTGTCCCAGCCTCTAACTCCCTCCCCAACTCCACTATATACTCCGTGCAGATGCGACATCTAATGAGGGCATCCATTATCTGATTTTCGCCTGCTTCGATTCGCTTTGCTATCTCAACCTCCCCTTCCCTGCTTAGAAGGGAGACAAGGCCCATTTCCCTTAGATATATCTTGACCGGGTCATATGTCTTCTTAGTAAAGTCCTCCTCGATCTGACCAAATGAATCCTTTCTTTCCTTTTCCTCCTCCTTTTCGGGCTTTTTAACCTTTTCGATCTGCTCACCGGCAGCTTCATTGACTACCTTGATATTCAAATCTTCAAACATCTGCAGCAGATCATCGATCTCTTCTGATGATATGACGTCATCGGATAGATCCTCATTCAGCTCCCGGTAGGTAATATAACCCTTCTCCTTGCCGATGTTAATTAACCTCTTTAGGTTAACGTCATCACCATTTTTTACCATCTATAACCTCCCCCATGAAAAATTAGTTGCTTTTGCCCTCTAAATCAAGGCCCTGCTTTGCCTTTAGTAAGCGATTGAGCGTCTCCATATCACCTTCAGCCTTAGCATGGCTGATTGATTGAGAGATCTTACTCTTGGCTATCTTCTTAGCAAATTCACTGACGGCCTGGTTAACTAGTTCCTTACCGTAGAAAGGCTTAGACATTAAGATAGCTCTCAGTTGTTCCCTTGCTATAGGACTATCGAGAAATTCCTCGATCCTATCCAGATCTCCCCCGCAGGGAAATCGTTCCATCAAGACCCTGATAATTTGAACGATCTCCGGATCAGAAACGATCAATTCCCATTCCTTGCCCTTGAACGCACCTATTGTCTCAGGATAATGGACCAGGAGGTTGAGAAATTGAAGATCAGAGCCGTATCTCCTTGGATCTTGATCTGCCAAGAGCCTGCTCTTGAGCTGCGGGGTACCCCTCGTCTCAGACCTCTGATCCTCCCTGTGCCTCAATTCTTC
>JABXJZ010000021.1 GCA_013375335.1 Desulfobacterales bacterium | reverse complement strand
GATCGAGGAGAGTGATATGATAGCAATGCCCGATCCAGCTACCTTTCAGTTCCTCCCCTGGCGACCCCAGGATAGGCCAGTGGCCAGAATGGTCTGTGATATCCTTCAGCCGGACGGAAGTCATTACGAAGGGGATCCGAGATACGTGCTCAAGAGGATGACAAGAAAACTCGCCGAAAAGGGATATAAGGCTTACATGGGCCCGGAGCTTGAGTTCTTCTGTTTCCAAGGCCAGGATGGCCCAAAACTAACCGATAAGGGCGGATATTTCGATAACAGGCCTCTGGACATGGGCAGTGACTTGAGAAGGGAAATGATCTTCGCCCTTCAGGATATGGATATCCGGGTAGAATACAGCCACCATGAGGTTGCTCCAAGTCAGCATGAAATCGACCTCAGATATGATGAGGCCCTGGCCATGGCTGACAAGACCATGACCTATAGGATAGCCGTCAAGGAGATTGCTCTGAGAAAGGGTTTCTATGCCACTTTCATGCCCAAACCCGTCTTTGGCCAAAATGGAAGCGGCATGCATGTGCATCAATCTCTGTTCAAGGGCGACATCAATGCCTTCTACGACCCCAAAGACCAGTATCATCTTTCATCAGTAGCAAAGTCTTATATCGCGGGTATTATGAGGCATGCACGGGAGATTGCCGCAGTAACCAATCAGTGGGTAAACTCGTACAAGAGGCTGGTCCCCGGCTATGAGGCCCCTGTGTATATCTCCTGGGCCAGGCGCAACCGATCTACCATGATCCGGGTGCCTATGTACAAACCGGGCAAGGAGCAGGCAACGAGGATCGAGTTCAGGTCTCCTGATCCCGCCTGCAATCCATATCTGGCGTTCGCAGTTATGCTGGGAGCGGGGCTAAAGGGGATTGAGGAAAACTACTCCCTCCCCGAGCCGGTAGAAGAAGACATCTACGAGATGGATGAGGCAGCGCGGGAACGGGCCGGGATTGAGTCCCTGCCGGGAAACCTATTTGAGGCGATCCAGGAGGTGGAAAAGAGCGAGCTGGTTCGCGAGACCCTGGGTGATCACATCTTTAACAAGTTCATAGACAACAAAAAGATCGAGTGGGATAGGTACAGAACCCATGTAAGTCAGTACGAGATAGAAAAATACCTACCGATACTCTAAGGGAGAGGCCACATGAAAGATGAAGGAAGAACGGGAATTGGAGACGCCCTCTTTGGTTTTCAGGCGGCCCTGAAGGAGAGTGGATCGAGCCTGAGGGAATATATGGAGAAATATTACTACCAGAAGTGGATGGGGGATACCCTCCTCGCCGCCATAGCAATAAGAGCTACCTTCGTGACGGCCATGCACCAATTCCTGACTGATGAGGGCCTCTATAATCTTGAAAGGGTGCAACTGAGCCCGGTTACAGACCCGCTGGCCCACGATGTAGAGCATGTTCCATCCATTTCGTATAAAGGCCTTCAGTATGTTCTGACTCACAGCATGATCTATTCCAAGTTTCTGGCCTGTCATCATCCGAGGATAAAGGGTATATTTGTTGACTCTCCTAACATCAGGCTCGAGGTGGAGAGCCCTGATAGGCTCCAGAGGGGGAAGTATATCATTGACTTCAGCCAAATGGATATAGAGGTAAGGAGAAATCGAGGAATTGACCTCGAGACCTATCTCCATAAACCGGACTACGTTAAGGAGGTCCTCAGGGAGGATATGGGCAAGGCCAAGGACCTCTTTGAAAGGATGTTGATCTATAGCTTGGCAAAGATAGTGGAGAAAAACGATGACGAGCTAAAGGAGCTCGGGGTGGCTATTGAGATCCCAAAGCAGCCGTTTCCCGCCTTTGCCTATGACCAATCAAAGAAAAAGTACGGTCCCAAGGCCTACGAAATAGGGGTAGGAAGGGAGACGCCCTCACAGTTTTTCTGGATTACCGGCATTCCAAGGGAGAACTACGATCTTATATACCCTTACCTGAAACCGGGCGGGAAGATAGCATTAGATGAAGTGACCTCTGACATGGTGTATAACTATGACATCTGCGGCAAGAGCATTAATCGGGACACTGGTGAGCAGTCTGAGGCCAGGGAGCTCCTTTCCGGGGCTATAAGGGAATGGCTTTATGAATCAATCGTAGAAAGACTTCTGGATAATAAGATCCTCCCGGTGAGGCCTATTATAGTTGAGGGGAATATTGAAAACATCCACCAACTCGATGGATATGGACCATTTCTGCTCGCGGCGAGCATGAAAGATAGTGCAGGGAGATCAACCTTCCCAGATACCTATGGCGGAGGGATAGGAATAGAGCGAACGCTATATATGCTGTGCCGCGGGCCAAAAGTGGAAAAAATCGACGATGTCACCTTCTTTGGCAAAAACCCAGATAGCCACCAGATTTACCTGTTTTAATGCTCAAGCTCTACCTTGAGCTGCCTGGTCATTAGATCCTTAACTGCCCTCCTCGGGTCCTTACCCTTGTAGATAATATTGTAAACCTCTGTGCTAATAGGCATCTCTATGCCCCTCTTTTTTGCGAGATTATAGGTGGACAGGGATGTCTTTATCCCCTCGGCAACCATCTTCATGCCGGAAATAATCTCTTCAATAGGAACACCCTTGGCAATCTTCAATCCCACCATCCTGTTTCTGCTCAGATCACTGGTACATGTTACGATGAGATCACCTATTCCTGCCAGCCCTGCAAAGGTTAATGCCCTGGCACCCATGGCGACCCCGAGTCTGGTCATCTCTGCCAGACCCCTCGTTATCAAGGCTGCCCTTGCATTATAGCCGAAACCAAGGCCATCAGATGCACCTGCGGCAATGGCTATGACGTTTTTCAATGCCCCCCCAAGCTCCACACCTATAACATCTTGGGTTGTATAAACCCTGAAGTAGTCAGTAGAAAACAGCTCCTGCAAATATTTAGCCAGCTCTTTATTTCTGGATGCAAGGGTCACAGCCGTTGGGTGTTTGTAGCACACCTCCCGAGCAAAGCTTGGGCCGGAAAGACACGCAAGGCTGTTGTCCCAGCTCCCTGGTAATACCGATTTCAGTACCTGAGACATAGTCATAAGCGTCTCATTCTCTATGCCCTTTGTCCCCACCACGAGAGGCGCTGAAGGAGAAAGAAAGGGAGATAGTTTAGCTGCAATGTCCCTGAACACATGGGAAGGCACCACGATCGCCAAAAGATCCTTGCCCCTTGTGACTTCCTCAAATGATTGAACTGGCCTTATTCCATCGGAGAGCCTTATTCCTGGCAGGAATGTCTCGTTTACCCTTTTTTCCTTGATCTGATGATATACCTCTTCTTCCCTGATCCATAGATCAACATCAAACCCCTTAAGGGTCATATGGTGGGCCATAGCAGTGCCCCAACCACCTCCTCCCACAACACCAACCCTTACCATTTCGCCCCTCTACGTTTCGACTAATCTGGCTACAGCCACAACCTTCTCGGGCGGAACGAGACCTATCAACTTTACCCCCTGGGTATGGCGTCCGATAACCCGGATATCGGCTGCTCTTATTCTAATGATCTTTCCCTCACCCGATAGAATCATGAGCTCATCGTCCTCTCTTACCTGATGAGCGCCTACCACTGGGCCATTCCTCTCCGATGTCTTTATTGAAAAGACGCCTTTACCGCCTCTATTCTGCGCCCTGTATTCCTTTGTCTCCGTCCTCTTTCCGTACCCCTTCTCTGTAATGGTGAGAATGGTTGCCCCCTCATCGAGAGTCTCAATGCTGACCACCTGATCGCCCCTTTCAAGCCGTATCCCTGTATTTCCTGAGGCCACGCGTCCCATGCTCCTTAGGCAATCCTCATGGAACCGTATTGCCTTGCCCTTCATTGAGCTTAAGAAGATATCCTGATCGCCACCGGTTACCCTTACCCCGATTAATTCATCGCCCTCGTTTATCTTGAGAGCGGCAATACCCGTTGCCCTGGGCCTGCTGTAGGCGGAAAGCTTTGTCTTTTTCACCAGGCCATTCTTGGTTGCCATAACTATATACCTTCCATCCTCAAAGCCCTTGATTGATAGGATAGTAGCTATTCTTTCGGCTGGTTGCAGATCTAACAAATTTACAACGGCAGTCCCCTTGGCCATTCTCCCCGCTTCTGGTATCTCGTGCACTCTTCTCCAGTATAGGCGTCCCGTGTTCATAAAGAACAGGAGGTAATCATGGGTGGAGGCGACAAACATGGATTCCACAAAATCCTCTTCCCTGGTCTTCGTCCCTGCCACGCCTTTTCCGCCTCTTCGTTGTGCTCGATAAAGGCTTATGGGCGTCCTCTTCATATAGCCGGCGTGACTTACCGTGATAACCATATCCTCATCTACGATCAGGTCCTCAATATCGATATCCTGCACTTCTTTGATAATTTCGGTTCGCCGCTCATCCCCATATCTCTCTCGAATATCCCTCGTCTCCTTCTTTATGATATCCATGACAAGCGCGTCGCTGCTCAAAATGGCCTTACATCTCTCAATGTCCTTGATAGTGTTATTATACTCATCATTTATTTTATCCCTTTCCAGACCGGTCAATCTCTGCAATTTCATATCCAGAATGGCCTGAGCCTGGGCATCTGAAAGCTGAAATCCCTCCATAAGCCTCATCTTTGCATCTGAAGGGGCACGCGAAGAGCGGATCACTTGAACGACCCTATCCAGGTGTTCCAATGCCACCTTGAGTCCTTCTAACACATGGGCCTTTGCCTGGGCCTTTTTTAATTCGAAGGATGTCCGACGGACAATTATCTCCCTCCTGTAGTTGATGAAGTGCTGGATAATCTGCTTGAGCTCTAATATCTCCGGCCTCCCATTTACGATGGCCAGCATAATAATCCCAAAGGATGTCTCCATTTGCGTAAACTTGTAGAGCCGATTGAGGATAACGGAGGCCAAGGCCCCCCGTTTAATGTCGATTGCTACCCGTAATCCTTCACGGTCTGACTCATCTCGTATATCGCTTATTCCATCTATCTTTTTCTCTTTAACCAGGTCTCCTATATTCTTAAGCAGGCTTGCCTTGTTGACCTGGTATGGTATCTCGGTAATGATGATCCGCTCCTTATTGTCTCCCACCTTCTCCACAAATGCCCGAGCCCGCATCTTTATAATCCCCTTGCCGTTGGAATAGGCGTCCTGAATGCCCTTTTCTCCATAAATAAAGCCGGCTGTCGGAAAATCCGGACCTGGTACATCGATCATGAGCTCTTCTGGCGAGATATCCGGGTTATCTACGGTATGCATGATAGCGTCGGCCACTTCCCGCAGATTATGTGGCGGGATGTTAGTGGCCATACCGACTGCTATACCCGATGAGCCACTGATGAGTAAGTTTGGTATCGTTGTGGGCAGGATAAGGGGTTCCGACAAAGAACCGTCATAGTTGGGCGCGAAGTCAACTGTGTCCTTGTCCACATCTGCCAAGAACTCCTCGGCTATCTCGTGCATCCTTATCTCCGTATACCTCATAGCCGCGGGGGGATCGCCGTCCACCGAGCCGAAGTTGCCCTGTCCATCAATCAAGGGGTATCTCATGGAAAAGGGCTGTGCCATCCTTACAATGGTATCGTAAACGGCCGCATCACCGTGAGGATGATACTTCCCAATGACATCGCCTACTACCCGGGCAGACTTCTTGTACGGCCTGTCATGGTAGTTCTTCAGCTGTTCCATAGCGAACAGAACTCTCCTGTGGGCCGGTTTAAGCCCGTCTCGTATATCTGGCAATGCCCTGCCAACGATTACACTCATGGCATATTCCAGATAAGACCTCTTCATCTCTTCTTCTATAGTAACAGTACTCACGTCTCTTGCCTTTAAAGGACTCATCTTCTCTCCTCAAAGGTTTAATGAAAAACTCATGACCTCAGATTGGACTTAAGGAATTGCAAGGGGGGAGGGCCTCAGGTAGAAAACTGTCCTCTGTCCGGTAGGTCCCGAACAAAACCTAAGATTGTCTAAATATCTAATTCCGTTACCTCTAGGGCATTACTCTGGATAAATTCTCTTCTGGGCTCAACTTTATCGCCCATAAGCAGGCTAAAGATCTCGTCGGCGGCTATGGCATCCTCAACGGTCACCCTCACCAAACTCCTCCTTCCCGGATCCATCGTGGTCTGCCATAGCTGCTCGGGATTCATCTCGCCCAGGCCCTTGTATCGCTGGATCGCGATCCCCTTCTTTGCCTTATCCACCAGATACTCAACCAGTTTTTCCCTTGTCTCTATCTTTGCCTGACTCTTCTCATCGCCCACTAAGAAGAAGGGGCCGTCAAGATCTTTTAGCTCTCGATTGAGGCTTGAGAATTTTCGAAATTCGGGCGAGGTCAAAAGCTCCCAATTAAACTTAAAAAACGATCCATTATCCCTTTGATCCCGTAGTAGCAATCCATACCTGTTGTGCTCTTCATCAAAGATTATCTCCTCGGTAACAAATGCCTCCCTCTCGAATTCTTTAGATAGGGTGACAATGCGGTCTCTGTCTCTTGTGTGGTCTTTACTAATGTGTTTCTTGCATAACAGATCCAAGAACCTGCTACTATAACCCTTTCTTGTGAGGGCGTTCGTCTTATCAAGATAGTCAATCAGCGTGTATAATAATGATCGGAGTCTCTTTCCTGAAATCTCCTTCCTTCCATCTACCCGAACTACCTCCTTTTCCGAGATCCTATCGATAAGGTAGGAATTGTACCTCTCTTCACTGTGGAAAAAGACCTCTGTCTTTCCGTCTTTCATTCTATAGAGAGGGGGCTTGGCCACATATAAATGGCCCTCTTCCACAAGGTCCGGCATTTGTCTATAGAAGAAGGTCAAAAGAAGGGTCCTTATGTGAGATCCATCAACATCAGCGTCCGTCATAATAATCACCTTGTCGTAACGCAGTTTCGAAAGATCATATTCCTCTTGCCCTATGCCTGCCCCCAGGGCAGAGATTACGGTCTTTATTTCCGTGCTCGACAACATCTTGTCAAAACGGGCCTTCTCAATGTTAAGGATCTTTCCCTTAAGGGGCAAAATAGCTTGAAACCTCCTGTCCCTCCCTTGCTTCGCGGACCCACCAGCTGAATCCCCTTCCACTAAGAATAGCTCGGCCCTTTTAGGGTCCCGTTCTTGACAGTCCGCAAGTTTTCCCGGCAAGAAATTATCGGAGAGAACCCCTTTTCTCCTTGTCAACTCCCTCGCCTTTTGTGCAGCCTCCCTTGCTGTTGCCGCCTCGATGACCTTATTTAGAATGTGTTTTATTAGAGATGGATTTTCCTCAAAAATATTGGCGAGCTTTTCATTTACCAGGGTTTCAACCAAACCCTTTACTTCACTATTTCCGAGCCTGCTTTTTGTCTGGCCCTCAAACTGTGCCTCCCTCAACTTAACGCTTACAACCGCCGTAAGCCCCTCCCGTACATCATCACCCGTGGGCTTTATCTGCTTATTTTGCTGACTTCCTTGGAGATAGGAGTTTATACTCCTCGTTAAGCCAGCCTTAAAGCCACTCAGATGACTACCTCCTTCCCTTGTGTTGATATTATTGGCAAAGGAAAAGATCTTCTGTATGTAAGAATGGCTATATTGAAATGCTATTTCAATACTAACCCCATTCCTCTCCCCCTTTATGTAGATGGGCTTGGGATGTATAAGATCCTGGTTTTGATTTAAATACTCTACGAAGGATACTATACCTCCTTTATAAAAGAATTCCTTTCGCTTCTCTGTCCTGTCATCTTGAACAGTTATCTTTAGCCCTGTATTTAAGAAAGCTAACTCCCTCATCCGCTGGCAAATAATATCAAAGCTGAAATCGATACTATCGAATATATGCTCGTCGGGCCTGAAATGGATGCTCGTTCCTCTCTTCTTTGTCTTTCCCACTGTCTCTAAAGGGGTTACTGTCACACCTCTTTCATACCTCTGGTAATAGACCGCGTTATTTAAATATACCTCCACCTCGAGGTATTCAGAGAGTGCGTTCACAACTGACACACCGACACCATGTAACCCTCCGGATACTTTATAGCTTTTATTATCAAACTTGCCACCCGCATGGAGCTTAGTCATGACGACCTCAAGGGCTGGCAAGTTTTCGGATTTGTGGATATCTACCGGTATACCCCTCCCATTGTCTCTTACGATAACGCTGCTATCGCTCAATATCCTAATATCTACCTTATCACAGTAACCTACCAGTGCCTCATCTACACTGTTGTCTACAACTTCATACAACAGGTGGTGAAGGCCTTCTGTTGACGTGTTTCCGATATACATGGCCGGTCTTTTTCTGACGGCCGTGATATCCCTTAAGACCTTTATGCTCGAGGCGGCGTATTCTGCTTTAGTCGTCATATGTTACACCCTCATTGGCATAATCAGGCCTAAAAAACCACCATCCCGCTCTCCTGTAATTAAACATGGGCTCGTCTGATCCTTAATAGTTAACTGAAGTATCTCACTGTCCATAGGTTGAAGGGCGTCTATGAAATACTTGGGATTAAAGCCCATCTCCATAGGCTCTCCCTCATATTTAATCTCTATCTTTTCTTCCGCATTACCCAGATCGGGGTTTACAGAAACCACCTCCAGATAATCTCGTCCTATATTCATCCTTACCCCTTGGTACTGGTCGCCCCTGATTATCATCATCCTCCTCATAGCCTCTAGGAGACCTCTTCTGCTGACAGTTATGGTATTTTGCGTATCCTCTTCCCCTATGGCGATCACGTTTTTGTAGTCAGGAAATTTTGTATCTAATAATCTTATTATTATTAAAACCTTTTCTTGTTTTGCCACGAGGTTGTTCTGTTTTAACCCCAAAAGGATAGCTCCATTCTCCTGAGAGAGTTTGCTCAACTCCAGGAGGCCTTTCCTTGGAATCATGACACCATGTTCCATCTCTATTTTTTGGACATCCGGAACTTTCTTGTCGATTAGCGACAGCCTGTGGCCATCGGTGGCGACCATTCTCAAAAAGTCCTCCCCACCCTTATTTATCCTTTCCATAAAGACGCCGGACAATTTAAAACCTGCCTCCTCCATGGTTATTGAGTAAATCGTCTTGTTGATCATCTCCGTTAATATCTTTCCGTCTATTTCTATCATTACTGTATCCTCTGGCTCCGTCAGAGCGGGAAACTCATCAGCAGGGAGACAAGAGAGGTTATAGTGGGCATTGTCGTCGGAGATATAGACCCAGTTATTCTCCTTCTCAGATATATAGATCTTCTTACTACTTGTCTCTCTTGTGATATCGAGGAGTCTTTTACCCGAGATTGTCATGCTGCCGGGGGTTAAGATCTCAGCTGGATAACTATTTTGGAAGCCGATTTCTAGGTCTGTTGCTGATATCTCAAGCTCATCGCCCTTTGTGGTAAGGAGCACTGTCGATAGTATAGGCATATGGCTCCTTTTCTCCAATATGGCTTGCACACGAGAGATTGCTTTTAAGAGGACATCTGTATCAATTTTTAGTTCCATTTTTACCCCATGATATGATTTATTACTATGATTCTATATTTAGTAAAATCGTCATAATAACAACCCAATATCAAAATGTCGAAAACCCATTTAACATATCGATTTAAAAACGTATTTGATCTTAACACCTGTCGAGCGAGCGATAAGTACCCTCCTATTACCTATTTGCTTTCTTGATGCCGAGCTGGTCCTGCGCGATAATAAACTTACAGATATTATGTGACCCCTCTACCATAGCATAGGGGGGTGCATCCCTGTAGTACCGGGCCACTGGATACTCAGTAGAGTAACCGTACGCCCCAAGGATGCTCATAGCATACCGCGAGCATTTATAAGCTATCTCACCAGCCAGATATTTAGCCTGAGCTACTTCCAAATTATTGCCCAACATCCCCTGGTCTTTCTGCCATGCTGCCCTGTAGCAGGATAGTCTGGCTGCCTCAATCTCTGCAACCATCTGCGCAATCATATCTTGGTTCATTTGAAATGTCCCGATGGGCTGGCCGAATTGCTCTCGCTCCATAGCATACTTAGTTACAGCATCTAGACAGGCCTGTGCCAGGCCAACCCCTCCTGCCGCGCACGAGAGCCGGGAATTAGCAAGAGAGCCAAAGAGGATCTTCACGCCATCACCTGGCTTTCCTATAATATTTTGC
Organism: Desulfobacterales bacterium; assembly: GCA_013375335.1. Lineage (GTDB taxonomy): Bacteria > Desulfobacterota > DSM-4660 > Desulfatiglandales > B25-G16 > JABXJZ01. The sequence goes on along the minus strand of JABXJZ010000021.1, from coordinate 2,310 downwards.
TTTGGAACCTCGGTGTTTTCCAAAATAACTTCACCGGTGGGCGTAGCGCGAGTACCTGTCTTATCTAACTCGGTTGTGGTAACCCCGTTAAAATTCTTTGGCTCTATCACAAAGGCTGAGAGCCCCTTGGTTCCCTTGGAACGATCTGTATAGGCGTAGTAGATGATTGCATCAGCGACAGTGGCATTAGAGATCCATGTCTTACTGCCATTTAAGAGCCAATGATCCCCTTTGTCCTCAGCTGTTGATCTAAGTGCCAGCACATCAGATCCGGCGTTAGGTTCTGTCATTGCGAATGCCCCCACATGCTCGGCGCTCACAAGCTTAGGGATATATCTGCTCTTCAACTCCTCCTCACCATAGTGATAGATGGTGAAGCTCATCCCAGTTGTCTGCATATTGATCTGAACCCTTAGTGCACTAGAGCCACGAGCTATCTCCTCACTCAGTATAATGGCTGCCAGCCAGCCCATATTGTTTCCCCCGTATTCCTCAGGGATAACCGTGCCGAAAAAGCCCAGGTCGCCCATAGGTTTAATAGCCTCCTCATAGGGGAAGTAGTGTCTTTCTTCCCATTCATCCGCAAACGGAGCAACCTTCTCATCGACAAAGGCACACACGGTGTCTCTAAGCATCTGTAGTTCCTCGGATAGTGCAAAATCCATATTGCTCTCCTCCTTAATTTAAGATGATTCCTCCTCAGTAACTCTGGTCATTTTTTGGGCGGCTTCCGTCTGCTAGGCAGGACTATGACCCTATCTTTCCGGGAGGAGGAGTTGTAAGCGTTATGTTATGGCCTCGGGATTGGTGTAATGAGTCATTTTTATCTTAAAGTATAGTGCATTACACGCTTATTTACAATAAATTTATGAAACTTGGCTGGCCTAAATGAGCTCTATTTACCGAGACAAAATCTGCTAAAAATGGTGTCCAAGACCTCCCCGGTGGTTCTCCTCCCTGTTATTTGATCTAAGGCATCCTTTGCCCAAGAGAGATCGGCTGCTGCTGTTTCCCATGGAAAGCCATTTATGAGACCCGTAGAGGCATTTTCTAAAAATTCAGCTGCCTCAGTGAGCGCCATTGTGTGCCTTAGATTGGGAATAATAGATGTTGGAGACGTGTCCTTTCCCGTATCCATAACCCTGGTAAAGATTGCCTGCCTCAGGCCTTTAAACCCTGTTCCTGTAAGTGCCGATACGTTGACCCTTGGAAGGTATTTGAATGTAGAGGTGATCTTCTTCTCACTCAGCTTTGCCGGAAGGTCAATCTTATTTATAACCACTATGGTGCTCTCCTTATCAACTTCATGTAATAGCTCTAAGTCGTACTGATTTAAGGGCCTACTTCGGTCAATAACCAGAAGGGTGAAGTCAGCTAAGGCAAGTTGGGTCTTTGTCAAATCAACCCCCTTTTGCTCGACCTTTCCCTTGACCTTTCGTATACCAGCTGTATCTATCAGCCTTAAAGGCAGCCCCTCGATATTAACCGTGCATTCCAGAACGTCTCGAGTTGTGCCGGGGATAGGTGTAACGATAGCCCTCTCTTCCTGTAGGAGCCTGTTTAGGATGCTTGATTTACCAACATTGACTCGCCCCACTATCACCACAGCAGTCCCCTCATGCCATATCTTTCTCTGGGTGTGAGCAGCTATAAACTCCTTAATCGGTTTTAAGAGCTCCTTGTTGATCCGGTCTGCTATGTGCGATCTGGTTGTTGTAGCGGGTTCTTCATCCGGGAAATCTATCGAGGCCTCTATTGTGGCGAGGATTTCAATAAGTACGTGTCTGATTTCCTCGATTCGTCTCCCGAGCCCCCCAGCCAACTGACTGGCTGCCAGCCGCACCGACATATCACTTTTGGCGTTTATGAGGTCTATAATTGCCTCAGCCTGCGTCAGATCAATCCTACCATTCAGGAAGGCCCTCAGGGTGAATTCCCCAGGCTTCGCCAATCTGGCACCTGCTTGAAGGATTATTTGGAGTATGTTTGAGAGGATTGTGTAGCCGCTGTGGGAATTAATCTCGACCACATCTTCCCTGGTGTAGGAGAAGGGGGCATGCATTACAGACAAAAGGACTTCGTCCAGGGGAAGGTTTGATTTCGGATCGATAATGTGGCCCAAATAGAGCCGGAAAGCATCAAATGATCTGATGGTTCGCTTTGACCTAAAGACCTTTCGTGCAATACTTTCCGCATTACCTCCACTGATCTTAATTATCCCTATTCCACCTACCCCTACCGGTGTGGCTATAGCAGCAATGGTCTCCCCTTGATAATCCATAATCGAAGAGAAAGCCCGTAATTAACCAT
>JABXJZ010000175.1 GCA_013375335.1 Desulfobacterales bacterium | reverse complement strand
GAATGCCTCTTGGAGAGGCGGTTTGGGCCTTCCAAGACTTGCCGCCATCTCTATTCCCATGGGATTATAGGGGAGCAGGGAGACATCCCCTGCCCCTGCCTCGCACAGGAGATCGACGATAGCCGAGAGGTTCTCCCGAGTTGCGGTGATACCCGGTATAAGCGGTATCCTGGGATGGACCTCAACCCCGTTTTCCTCAAGAAGGCGATAGAGGTTATCGAGGATCCTCCGGTTGGTCTTCCCGAGAACACTCCTGTGGACCTCTGGGTCAGCGATCTTTATGTCATAGTAGATGAGGTCTATATAAGGGAGTATCTTCTCTTCAAAGGGTTCGTAGTCGAAATAGCCCGACGTCTCCAGGACGAGGTGGATCCCTCTCTCCTTCAGTTGCTTGAGCAGGCGTTCGAGGTAGTCGGGATACAGCGTACATTCCCCTCCAGAAAGGGTTACTCCACCCCCTGAGTGGCGGTAAAAGGGAAGATCTCGCAGGAGAACCTCAGTAAGGGTCTCTAGCGGATAGTAAGAGCCTATAAGTCTTAGACCGTTTCCAGGGCAGACACTAGAACACTTTCCACAGCGAATGCACCTCTCCCTCTGGATGCGCCCAGGGAGTTCGAGGTCTATAGCGCCTTGGGGACAGGCATCTGCGCACCTCCCACAGTGGATACATTCCCTGGCGGAGAAGGCGATTTCCACCCCTGGATCCTGAGCCTCGGGGTTTTGACAGAAGATGCACCGCAGGGGACATCCCTTAAAGAAGACCACACTGCGGATGCCCGGCCCATCTTCAAGACTGTGTCTTTTGATATCAACGATGAGGGGAAGGTTATTCATCTCTAAACGATTATTCGACACCGAGCCTATGGCCCAGGTCTCTGGCCATGAAACCAAACTTGTACACGTAGTTCAGGTTTCCATCTACCTCAACATCGTTGGCGAGTATTGAATCGAGGATGTCCTGATCCGTGGAGAATATAAAGGCATTCAGGGCAGGGGCATCTTTGAAGGTTATCCGAACATCCCAGTCGTCTATAGCCTCTTCATGAACCTCCATGTCACCACTCTTGAAGGTAGCGGCGGCAGCCACAAGATGGTCAGCTGTTCTGAAAAGATACCGCCCCTCAAAATCCTTGATATTCTTCCGATACCTTTTAGATAGGCAAAAAGCCAGGTCCATACCCTTCAGGAGAAGTTCCAGAAACTTATCGGTCACCCTTCCATATAGTTCTTCTCTCAACCGCTTTGTCCAGAGCTTGGCTATAAAGAGTCCTGCCCTGTCGGAAAAGAGATAGGGAATCAAGCGCAATAAAGAGCGTTTTAGCTTGGAGGCCATGGGTCAACTCCTCTTTTTTGGTAATGGAAATGGATCAAAGGGGACCATTTTCCCAGTGGAGAGGCGGTATTCTGTACGATCAATGATCTCCTTCTGCATTTGTGGGTTCAGATCCTTGAAGTAAGCCGTATATCCGGAGACCCGGACCAGGAGTTCAGGAAACTTCTCAGGATGATCCACTGCGTTAGCAAGCGTATTGTGGTCTGCAATGATGAACTGGATTTCTATCCCGCCATCCCGCTCTCCATCTGCATCATCAAAGTATCCCTCTACAGAGGCGAGGAAGTTGTTCAGCATCTTATCCGCCTCTCCGTGTTCGGGTGTATACTTCAGATTTAGAGCCACCCCACTGGAGAGGCATCTTGCAGGCTGTTTTGCCACGGAGTTGAGGGTCTTTGTAAGATAGGGGGTAACTCCAGAGACAGGCGTGATGCCACTGGTGAAGTTCTCATGGGCCTTGCGCCCATTGGGGGTGGCCTGCATTAGCCTGCCAAAACCTGCGTGATTGGTCATGGTCCAGTACCCCACCCTGTAGCGCCCACCGCGGTAATTCATCTTCTCCCCAAAGGCTCTATCCAGCAGTTCCGCGATCAAGGAGACATTTGCATCGGCCACCGGATCTTCGTTACCGTACTTTGGGGTCTTACCCGGATTCATGAGTCGCGTTTGCAGGGCTTCATACCCCTCAAAGTTCTTTTCAATGGCATCAAGGAAGTCTGCAAAGGGCAACTTCTCCTCAAAGACAACCCTCCGGATAGCGCTCAGGGAATCAGCGACATCCGCGAGTCCAATGATGGCCGCGCCTGAAGAGTTGATGAGGGCCCCGCCCTGGATGAGGTCTTTTCCCTTCTCCATGGGGCCCTCGAAAAGGGCTGAGAGGATTGGGGTGGGATAGAAGTCCTGATGTACCCTCCCGAGGATGTTATTTAGGTTCGTTGCCTGTTCGACAAGCCAGCGTACCTGCTCCTCAAAGGCGGACTTGAACTCCTCAAAGGCGGTGAAGGTGGTGGGGTCACCTGTCTCCTTACTTATCACTACGTCCATGCCTGTATGCCTATGTCTCCCGTTAAAGAGTGCAAGTTCAAGGGCAGAGGTCAGGTTCAACAGGATGGCTGCACTGTGGCCATAGAACCTCCCATTGCTCCCGGGCTCTACACAGCCGATTACGCCATAATCCCGTGCCTGTTCAATCGTTTCACCCTTCGAGGTCAGGGCCTTGATAACCGCCTTATCATTGTGGATTGCCGGGATGGCCCCTGTGTTGATATTCACCGCGCAGAGTTGCCTCAAGTAGTCTCTGGAGTTTATGCCTGGGTAGTACCTCGCATTAGGGTTGGGGTCACGCAACTTCATTAGCTCTGTGGCCCTGAGCATGACATAGGTCAGGTCATTCACCGCATCATTGCCATTCTTATCTACCCCGCCTATAGTGATGGCCTGGTTGGAACCCGTCCCTCCAAAGAGCTGTTCCCCTGCATCTGGCATGGTAGGGACGTGATCGCCTATCTTGAGCCATAGACAGCAGATCAATTCAATAGCGTCCTGGATATCAATGGTCCCATTGTCTATATCCTGCCGATACAGCTCGTAGAGCACCTGATCCAGCCTCCCAAGGCTGAGGCCGATGTTGGGGTTTTCAAGGTGGATGGCGGTCCAGCAGATCCACACGGTAGTCAGTCCCTCACGGAAGTTCCGGGCAGGAAACTCGGGAACTCGGCGATTGACCTCTGCAATATCAAGCAGTTCCTTCTTCAGGTTCGCATCCCCTTCCTTATCTGCCATCTCCTCTGCCTTTGTCGCCAGGTTGCGGGAATAGGTGATAATACCTTCAAGGACCTCTGAGATCGCCTTGTAGAACTCCTCTTGGGAGGAATCGGAGGCCCTTTTCTCTCTCGCCTTCGCCTCGTCGATGATTCCACGCAGACCAAGGTTGATAGCCCTGGAGAAGTCCGGTATGGTGTGAGAGATGCAGCCAGCTTTACTGGCAATAAAGAAGACAAGCTGCTGAAAGAGCTTTATCTCAGGGGCATACTTTTTGTGTTCGTACTTCTTCCAGTTCTCCTCAAAGCATCTCTTCCGGGCGAGCTCTAGGATGTTATGCTCTATCCAGTGGGGGAAGATTTTGTAATTGAGTTCTTTCACCTCGGAATCGGTAATGTGCAAGGGGTTGCTCGCCCTCCTTGAGATGGTCCAGAGTTCTGGCCAGATAGTCAGAGCAATAGCAAGCTCGGGATAGAGAGGCACCCCCTTGAACTTACTGGTGGTGGAACCGGCAAAGAGGGGGTCCTCTTTGAACTTAAAAGGTCGCATCCCGTTCTCATAAGATTTGCTATGGCGGACTATCGGGGTTCGGTTCTCCAGCACATATCGGTACATCCGGGCCTTATCAAGGATGGAGATCCGGTCCTTATCGAATAGGCCGTTCTCCAAGCTGAAACGGGTTATCAGCCGGGGGCGTTCAATACATATCTCGGGCATTGCCCTGAAGTAAATCCTCCTGAGATTGGATACCCGTTCGGTGAGATCATAGTCTTTCAATGACAAATCATTAAGCCTGATTTGTGGCACGGCACTTCCTCCCTATTTCAAATGATTGAGGCATTTACCCCAATGCCCCATTCCAGACCTCAAACCTCCTGTCTCCCCTCTCATCATCAAGGTAAAAGGCGATAAATGTCATTACATGCCAGCTCAGAAACTCCTGGCTTTCCGTGTCATAGGCGGTCCTTATATGTACCTTCCTCCAAGTGCCAGTGTTGAAGTAGGTCTTCTGCATCGTCTCTCCAGTCATTGGCACCAGATCTAGAGGTTGAATCCTATAGCTGTGGGTATGGCCGTAGAGGGCAAACTCTGCCTCGTTTCTCCGGACATACTCCTCATGGAATGCCTTGTTCC
>JABXJZ010000502.1 GCA_013375335.1 Desulfobacterales bacterium | reverse complement strand
AGGTAGACCACACTTCTCAAAACCCTTCTCGTTGGTGAAGGTTATCATGGCCTCCTCGCTTTCCCCGGGATTTAGCCTATGTCCAAGGATCACCGTTTCTATGATGTCAGCGCAATACATATGACCTATTTCGCCTTCGAAAAAGGCCATAAATCTCTGGGCAGTCATGATAGTGTTATTCATCTTTTCAAAATCAGGTGGGTCATCGGGGCCAAAATAGAGCCCAAAGGCAATCAGACTCCCGGTTATGCCCCCGCATATTTCGCCGGTGCCGCCGACGCCGGGAAATGGAGTCAAGGCCTTAATAATCTCCATATTGCCCAGGCCAAATTCTTCCATCAGGGCAAGCGCTGTACCCTGGGCACAGTTCTTGAAAAAGAAGTTATATTCCTCGGCCCGCAGTTGAACGCGATCTAGGATTTGCTGCTTATTAGCCAAAATCTCATCCCGGCTAAGTGTCTTCTTGGGGATCCCCTCCGCAGCCAGTTTCTTAATTCTGGCCTCAATGGCCGGTACATCCCAGACTCTTTCCGCCAGTTCCTGTACCCTTGTCTTTAGTGCCTCATAGTCTGCCATAGCTTTTAGTCACCTCCCTTTCAATTATTTTGTAAAGACACGCGCAAGTGGCTCCAGCCTCAGACGTATCATCCACCGTGAAGAGCTTGGAAAACGTGCACCTGGACTCCGCTCCGTATTTTATCGTCCGCTTTTAGTATTCGGCCTTCCATGGCAACCACTGCCCCTTGGGATTCTGAGATTCCCAGCAGGACGAGAAGGCCTTTGGCCGTCGCCCCATCTGGAATCTCAACCTCAATACCTTGTGAATATTGGTAACCGGGGAAACGCTGGCTCAAAGTCCCGTATAATTTGACCCTCATCTTCATTCTTGATTCCCACTAGAAATCAAAGGTGCTGTCAATCTCCTCGTCACTGATGACAAAGACTGTGTTGTGCGGGGGTAGGGGTTCTTCGTAGTAAAACCTGGGCAATCGATCGTCCTGATTCGTAAACCCCGCCTTTCTGTTGAATTCCCTCTCTGCCTTCAACACCCGGATACCCATGCCAGGGATATCGTCCGGTCCCAGCTGCATGCCGAATTTGGCATTTATGACCTTCAGAAACGCCTCACCTCCTTCGGG
>JABXJZ010000501.1 GCA_013375335.1 Desulfobacterales bacterium | reverse complement strand
AAATAATATAAAGAAAAGGTTCATTGTTCAGAGTCGAATAGAGATAGCAAAGAACCCACGGCTTTTAGAGAAGGCAGAAAAGGCAGGGTTCAAACTCTTCTTGATTGGAATAGAATCTCCCCATGATCGGATCCTCAAGCAACTCCACAAGGGTTTTACCCAAAAACAAGTGAGGGAGGCTTTTAAGGTTCTGAACAGATACAACTTTTATATTCACGCCTACTTCATTTATGGGAATATCGGTGAGACAGAAGAGGAGATGCTATACATCCCAGAATTTGCAAAGGAGTTGAAAGTGGATTCCATAACTTTCCAGAAACTGAGAATAGAAAGGTATTCACCCCTAAAAGAACTGGTAGATAAGACACCTGGATACTATTATGGCCGTATAGGTGGTTCTGTCTATTCTGACCGGTTTGACCGAAAAGCATTAAAGGAAATAAGCACGAAGATCAAATTCAATTTCTATACTGCCTCTCGTATAAAGGCGGCAGTTAAAAAGGCTTACAAAATAGAGCTACTTACACGCCCAAATCTGATTCTGTTATTCATGATCCCACCCTTCCTTTTATTGAGAGTGTTAAAGAGGGAGATCTGGGAGAAGAGAAGTTTTGCAAAGACATTGGGACATATATTAGTAAGGGGCTGAGTCAGTCTCTACACATTAAACGCTTCGACCCCTTCCACCTTGATACAGTTGCAGTCTCTTCATAGGTCAAGGAGAGTTTATCTGCGCATTGTACCCATTGCACGCCTGTGATCTTGATTTTCTATTTCAAGATGCTATAGGTACCAAAATTAATAGAAAATTCAGGTTATAGTACCTATAGAACATGATATCTGTAATCGACGATGTGAACCAATTCCATTTATTCGCGTTAGAAATCTTGGATTTTTTAAAATGAGGAGAATTTCAAGAGTTTCTTAGGAGGAGAAAGGTAAAGCGCAGCAGCCTTTACCTGATCAGGTGCATCCTCCTTGTGAAAGTCGGGAAACCTCCGTTCTGGTCGCGACTCTCAAAGGTATTTCCAGCATTTTTCGATGTGTTCATCCGGTAATTTTCCGAGAACAGGCTCACCACTATGGCCAGGATAAATGAAATGGGCAGGGCGATAAACTGGGCGTCGATCACCGTCCAGGGAA
>JABXJZ010000500.1 GCA_013375335.1 Desulfobacterales bacterium | reverse complement strand
GCCCTTCAGAATGCGGCCTCGGTGGCTGCCCTTATGTTAACAACAGAGGCCTTGGTGGCTGAGAAGCCGAAGGAGGAAAAGAAATCCGCGGCACCTGGCATGCCCCCAGAGGATATGTATTAAAAGGTCTTGTGACGAACGTCGTGCGTCCATGAACGAAAAGCCAGGTAGGGATGAATTGAGGGCCGAGGTCGAGGGGGGAAATTTCGAGAGGGCTGCTTCCCTGGCAGCCTCTCTTGACTTACCTGAAGAAGAGGTTCAGGATCTCCGGCTCAAGGCCCTGTGGCAGATGTCTGCGGTATACAGAAATGCTGTGGGCACAAAGAGGCTTGCTCAGGAGTATGGTGTAGACAAGGAGGAACTGAGAGAATTTCTGGAAAAGTCTGGTGAGAAGAAGAGGAGGGAAGGAAATAGCAAGCCTCTTGGAGCCTGTTATGATCTGAGCACGGGCAGGTATCTGTCTTTTGAGGAATGGATGGATAATTTCTTGAAGAATTGGGATAAACTGACGGTTTCTTGATTCATCATTGTTAGTTCTTTCAAGCTAATCTCGCTGACGTCCCGCTCCTGCATCATTAACCCAGTACCCGGGAATCGTCTTTTGACGCAGACCTGAGGCCGGATTGGAAGTTACGTGTGATAGAGGTAAAGCACCTAACCAAGTGTTTCGTACATAATGTGACGGTTGACAATATCTCCTGGGGCAGCTGCCTGCCAAGGGGGAAAAGTATAAGAATGTTTCCAGGTAACTGCTGTAGCGGGGCTAAGGCTGCGATTAAGCAGGTACTGAGAAAATGCGACTACAGTCAGATGGAGAGGTCGCCGATACTACGGGCGAAAATGTCAGGCGGATAGTTATCCTCTGTGAGCATGGATAGCATAGATTGTGTAAAAAAGAAGATCTTCCCTTCAACTACGCCATCTTGCGCAGTCCCTGTTCCGTGAAACAGTCGGTACACCTTTCTCCCCATAGATGGAAGGTTTTGCTCTGCCTGTAGGGCATCAAATGGACATACCCGTCCTTTATGAGTTTCTTCAATGCTGAAACAGGAATTGAAACATCCTCAATAGTAATCTCCTCATGATCATCCTTGGCGGAGATGAGTTTTGCAATCTTCATAGGCAGAAATCTCCTTTCAAGATTGCTC
>JABXJZ010000174.1 GCA_013375335.1 Desulfobacterales bacterium | reverse complement strand
GTCAAGGGTCTGCCCTCTTCGATGTGTTACTCTCCTGGAATCCTATGCGAAATGGGATCTATTTCGACAGGTCGTGCTGGGCAACAAAACTGAATGGTGGCCCTAGCTCAGTACTTCCCCTCAAACAGCTTCTGGATCACCTCGGTCAAAGTGCTGTTCAATTGAGCCATGACCTCTTCCAGATCAAATTTTATCTTCTTGGACTTGGGTGCGCTCTCTATGGTGCGGATGACCAGATTCCTTTTCTCCACTTGACCGATGAAGGCATCCATCTTCACCGTGTAACGAGTATCTGTGGCCGTAACACCTCTCCGGGCTTCAACCATAAAGGAATCAATCTTTCCTCCCACGACAAGAGAGAGGTCCCTGGGCAGGCGGTCGAGTCCCTCAGCGGTTTTGTCCCATCCCTTGCAATCGGTAACCTCGAATCCATTCTCGACAAAGTAGTCCTTCACAGCCTGCGTGATGGATTCGGAGAGGCTGACCCCTTTAACCTTGATGAGATCCACTCTGTTACGACCTCGATATCGCATGCCAATGGCCTCTTTCTCCTTTTCCTCCCTTGCATCCTGAAAGGGACAAATGCCAACGGTCCTTGAGGTAGGAGGTGCCTCCTCCCCCTGGATATATTCAATATCCATGAGATAAATCCTGCTCTCGGCACATCCAAAAAAGACCACCACGAAGCTGAAGACAATGAAGAAGATAGCGGCTCTTCCCTTCATCCTGATCCCCTCCTTTCTCCTTGAGAAACGAATTAAAGCGTTCCAGAATTCTTTAAACGTCTTATGGTCTCCTATCGGTACGTTTATCTATCTCAGATAGAAGTCCTGGGAGCTCCCATTCCGTCCACGTGTAAGGTTTGCATATCCCCTTGCGAACTTTTGAGCCTGCCTTTCTCAGATCCATGCCCTCACATCGCCCCCTAGACAATATAGATGCTTTCATAGGTGTTTTTGGTGATATCCTCAAGATGCTCCCTGCAATATTGTACCGCTTCAGGGAGATAGTTCATGATGTCCCCGGCGACTATTCCATCCCCCCCTATATCTCTCATTGCAAGGTCTCCGGCCAGACCATGCATAAACACTCCCATCCTGGTGGCCTCCTCTACTGAGAACCCAAGGCCAAACATGGCTGCAATGGTACCCACCAGGACATCTCCGCTTCCAGCAGTGGCCATACCAGGATTTCCGCTCATGTTAATGAAGATCCGTTCCTCAGGGTAACCTACTAATGTATGGGCGCCCTTTAAGATTATCATGGCATTCAGTTCTTTGCATGTCTTAGCCAAGAGAGGGACCTTGTTTGTGTGGATCTCCCCTATATCTGCTCTTGTGATCCTGGACATCTCACCAAGGTGGGGGGTCAGGATTGTCCTTTCCCTTCTCTCTTTTATGAGGTCTACAGCCTTTGAGATGGCGGTAATACCATCACCGTCAATCACCAACGGCTTGTTGATCTCTGGTGCTAGCTCCCTTACCAGTTCCTGGGTCTCCTCATGCAGTGATAATCCTGGGCCCATAACAACCATATCAACCCTGTCCGAGAATTCCAACAGATCGTGCCTGGCCTTGAGGGATAAGCTCCCTGTGTCTGTCTCCTCCTGTGGCGCAAAGACGATCTCGCTTCCCTTGGTGGCCAAGAAGTTGGTTATTGATTGAGGGGAGGCCAGGTATGAGAGCCCTCCACCGGCCTTAAGAAAGGAGAGTGCAGAAAAGTAGGGGGCGCCAAGGTAACTTGAGGAACCTGCAATAAAGAGGACCTTTCCGTAGTTCCCCTTGTGGGTATCTTCCCCTCTTCCCGGAATTGGTAAGGGGTCATTTGTTTCTACCCTTATGTCATCAGTATTGTAAAGGGAGGGGGGAAAGGAGATATGCGTAACGTACAGCTTCCCGCAGAGGTCGAAGCCCGGGTAAAGCAGATTTCCCAACTTCGGTAGGCCAAACGTTACGGTATAGTGAGCCCTGACAGCACATCCCATACTCTGCCCAGTATTGCCGTTTACGCCTGAAGGAATATCAACGCTGAATACTGTTCTCTGGCTCCGATTGATGAGTTCGATTATTTCTCTATAGATCCCGCCTACCTCCCTTGTGAGGCCAGTTCCAAAAATGGCATCAATAATCGCATCGCAGTAAGGGAGACAAGATGTGGCCTGCTCCAGGGAGGTAAGCCTCTCAACCTGGATTGGAAGAGTGGAAATTGTGTCAAAATTGTCCCTTGCGCATCCCGTTAGTTCTTTGCTGTCTCCAAGAAGGAACACCGTGACCAGTCCCCCATTCGAGTGAAGCTTTCGTGCAACAACGAACCCATCGCCACCGTTGTTGCCAATCCCACAAAAGATGATGAATCGTTTCCCTCCTATCCCAAATTCATTGTGGATCACAAAGTATACAGCCTCACCTGCATTTTCCATGAGAATCGTGTCAGGGGTCTTGAATTTCTCTATAGCCGCTCTGTCAAGATCTCTCATCTGTTCTACGGTGGATACCTTCACCTTTCGTCCCTTTGGCACGAATCTTATATTAAATATCCGGTAAGAAATAGCCTAACCCACAACGACACATTGGGCACACGCTACCACTAACGCATTGCTAAATCAATTCCTTTTTAGGAAGAGTCCTGGCTTCTCTTGGTAGGGGCCTTCATTAATCTTGGATTTGAAAGCACAGCAGCCATCAAGCTGCAGGTGCCCACCACAACGAGGGGGAGTTTATAGGAGCCGAATTTCATGACCAGATAGCCACTCAACCAGCCTGAAATGAGTCCGGCCCATGCCTTTGCCGTATAGGTAATTCCATAGTTCGTAGTGGCATACCTTGAGCCGTAATAGTCTCCAATAGTTGCGGGGCATAAGGCGAAGGGTGCCCCTCCCAACAATGCAGCGATGAATACTGCGGAGAGAAAAAGCACCGGGATATGACCAAGCAGCACAAAGGAAAGGATGGAGAGGCCTAAGAGGGAGTAGAATATCACCATGGTCTTTTCCCTGCCTAAGGCATCAGAGACTGCGCCTGAGACCACCCTGCTCAACCCGTTTCCAAGGGGAAACAGCACCAAGACCAGGCTGAAATAACCCTCTGGGATATTGAATTCCCTGGCAAGCATCTTCATCTGGGCACCGAACATCAGTACAACAGAGACGGTCACCGCAAACGAAAAATAGATCAGATACCACTGGTAGGTGACCACCATCTCAAGAGGTTTGTAGTTAACGGGCATTGTTGCCGTCTCCTTGCCCGAGGTAAAAGACGAGGACCAGCCTTCCTGTGGATAAGTATAGAGAAGCGAGAGAGGGAGTAATGTGATGAGCATAAGGAATCCCAGCAACAGTAATGTTGTGTTCAGTCCCCTCGAATCCAGTAAGTTCTGGATGATCCAGTTAAAAATGGCAGTTCCTGCACCGAACCCAAACACGACCAACCCCGTGGCAAAACCTCTCCTGTCGGGGAACCACTTAACAGCACACGCAGTGGAAATACCATAAAGGATCCCTACGCCCAGGCCACCCAATCCATAAAAGAGATAGAATACCGGAGGGGAAGAGGCAAATGATGCAAGAACGAAGCCCATGCCGACCAGGAAGGATGCGACAATTCCCACCCTTCGGGGCCCATAGGAGTCTGCAATGTGACCGGAAAACGGCTGCACAAAGGTTGCGGCATATGCAAAGATAGTGAAGGTTAAGCCGATTGTCGCGAGATCCCAATTGAGTTGCCTTTGAATACTATAGGCAAATAGAAACCACGAATACTGGTAAATACTGATAATCATCATGATGATGAAAGATGCACAGATTACCAGCCAGCGATATCTTGAAGCCCTCGATTGCCCAGTGTCCACGCGCGTTCTCCTGGTTCATCTACTAATATCCAATTGCACAGCCGTCTTTTCTTCTGTCAGAGGCCCCCAGCAACACATTCTGGCCACGGTCCAGATAAATTGCCTGACCCCCACCCACCTGATTTATTGCGGCGGACTCCTGAACAATATGGTGCCCTTTTTGCTTGAGCGCAGACGCAATTTCACCCGCAATACCCTTCTCTAGATACACCTCCATCCCCTGCATATGCCGTATTCGTGGGGCATCAACAGCCTGCTGCAGATTCATCTTGAAATCCACGAGGTTGATGAGAAACTGCACGTGTCCCTGGGGTTGCATGTCCCCGCCCATGACTCCAAAGCCCATCAAAAAATTGCCCTCCTTGAATACCATTCCCGGTATTATAGTGTGCATGGGCCGCTTGTGGGGCTCGAGTCGGTTAGGATGATTTGGATC
>JABXJZ010000499.1 GCA_013375335.1 Desulfobacterales bacterium | reverse complement strand
ACACTCTTTCGCTGGATTCTGATAATTCTCACTTGATAGATAGATTATTATATTTTGGGTCGCCTTATAGGGCTAGAAAGTGTTTCGGAGAGGCTGAGTTGGCTCTAGAAAAACTTGGCTCTTCGCTCCACAACTCTCTCAGGAAGATCTTCCGAGCCGCCGTTGTGGACGAGGCTGTCGTCAAAGAGCTGGTCCGAGATATACAACGCTCCCTATTGCAGGCAGATGTGAACGTGAGGCTCGTCCTCGAAATCTCGAAGCGGATAGAGGAAAGATCGCTGGAAGAGAAGGTTCCTCCTGGAATTCCAAGGAGAGAGCACGTAATCAAAGTCGTGTATGAGGAGCTAACACGATTCCTAGGTGAGAAGCCAGTTGCCTTAAGGGTGAAACCGAGCAAAAGGAATGTCTTCATGCTCGTTGGGATCCAAGGCTCAGGGAAGACGACGACAACCGCCAAGCTGGCGAGGTACTTCCAGAAGAGAGGGCTCAAGACGGCTGTCATCTGTGCAGACACCTATAGGCCGGGCGCGTTGGCGCAGCTCCAGCAACTCGTGAAGAACGTGAATATCCCCGTCTACGGCAGAGCAGGGAAGGGCAACCCGGTGAAGATTGCACATGAAGGCTTGAGGCAGTTCGAGAAGTACGAGGTGGTCCTCATAGACACAGCAGGTCGACACAAGGACGAGAAGAGCCTGATAAGTAAGATGAAGAAACTCGAGCGAACGATCAAACCAAAAGAGGTGATAATGGTGATCGACGGCACAATCGGACAGCAGGCCTCAGTTCAAGCCGAAGCCTTCAACAAAGCCACGCCAATAGGCTCCATAATCGTTGCAAAGCTTGACGGATCATCGCGCGGCGGAGGCGCACTTTCAGCAGTGGCTGCAACGAATGCCCCGATCAAGTTCATAGGAACAGGTGAGAAGACCGATGACATAGAAGTCTTCGATCCCTCCCGCTTTGTCGGGCGTCTCCTGGGCATGGGGGACATCCAGAGCCTCATCGAGAAGGTACGTGAAGCAGAGATAGAGGTCCCAGAGAAGAAGGTCAGAGACATGCTCAGAGGAAAATTCACCTTAGCCGACATGTACGAACAGTTCGATGCGATCTCGAAGATGGGTCCATTCAGCCGAATACTCAACATGCTTCCGGGAATAGGGT
>JABXJZ010000020.1 GCA_013375335.1 Desulfobacterales bacterium | reverse complement strand
GTATTCCTCTACAGTGGCCCCCTTCAATAAATAGGCGATCTTATGAGGATACCAGGTCTGCTGCATGATCTGCCTGTAATCGGAGAAATGGTAACGTGCATTGCCATACTCGAGAAGGAGGGGTAAGAAGAGGTCCTTATCGACAAGAAGCCTGGGGCTCCCCTCTTCCTTTTCCCCAATGAGATATGCTATTCTCCCCTCAAATCTCGTGAGGGATACCCTTTCGACGTCTACGCCTATGAGTTGAAGTCCTTCCAACAATCGTTTTGGCTTCTGGGCTAGGAGGAGAAAACGGTAGAGCAGATCCAGGCTCTCCCCATCATAGGTAACAGCCCCGTTGGTAATCCTCAAGGTCCTCGTGGTCTTATGGATTACGAGGCGTTTGCCAGGCTGCCCTACCATGTCCGACCTATAGAAATAAGGGGACTTCAAATAGACAATCTCCCCAAAAACCGTCTCCTCTTCCTGACTGAGGTCCTTTACCGTAGTATGTTGGATTATATGTAGTGTAGTGACATTGACGAATTTCCCGGTCATAAATTCGATAATCTGAGCCGAAGGGAGTATATACGGCAGTCCAATTGACGGTGTAATAACGATAACGATTAAAGCTGTGTACGTCAGGAAGTTTGATGCTCTTGCCATAGCTGCTCCATCTGGATGATTAACTCATGCAACCTCTTCCTATCTTCCTTGCCTAATAGGGAGGCAGGAGGGGATTTAATCCTGATAGGATCGACAAACCTTCCTCTTTTTATCACACTGAACTCAAGATGAGGACCCGTCGACAGCCCGGATCAACCAACGTAACCGATCACATCCCTTGCCCGCGATGGATCAAAGAACGGCTTCATTGCCTCATCTATGCGCATGATATCCTGAGGCGGGACTGCATATCCAGCCAAGATCTCGTACACTGTCTTACCCTCAACAAAGCCCTCCCTCATTCGCTTGTGGTTGAAAGACCAGTTTTGCCTTGACTCAAAACAGTCGCCGCAGCTTTCCACACGAGGAGCGATCAATTCCCCCGTGGGTGCTACACTGAGGTTAGATCGGGAAAGAATGAGCATCCATGCATCGACCAATAAAACGGCCACAGAAAGGAGAAGGAGCCTCTTCGACCTCCAGGCAGACACGGGTTTATTGATCTTCTTGCTCAGCCCTCTTTACCTCCAAGCCTTTCCCCGAAGGATACGGTGATTTCCTCTTAGTTGTGATTCATAATTTGATAAAAATAGTTGACATATTAATTTCTTTAGGATACTAAATATAAAAATTATAATATAAATATATTTAATTATAAACAATTTTACCCCTTGAAAGGATACTGTATATGGCTGACTACATATATTGCCTGAGGAAGAAGAACAATCCTCGAATACACGTCAGAATATGCCAGGAAAAATGTCCTCTTAACGATCAATGTCCGGAGTTTCTGGCATATCAAAAGAGAGCCAGGAGCCAATCCCTAGTCTCAAACCCAAGACCGATCATACCATCTCTTCTGAGCCCCCTGGCGTCAAAAAATTGAGACACGCCCCTGCGGGCCTCCCACTTCGTTGCCCGCTTCATACCCTCTGATCTGCCTACCGGCCATAGGCAAGAGTGGACATAGGGAGATCAGGCCAAAAACAGTAGAGATTTTCTATTGACAAAAACGGACAACTCTGTTTAATTCAGTCCTGATCTCACCTCAGATAGGCATCAACAGCTAGGGAGAAAGTCGGCTACCATGAAGAAGCTATTGTGTATTCTGTTCGGGTTTCTTATCTGCCTAGCCGCTTCTATCCAAGTACCTGCCTCTGCACAGGAACCGAAACATATCTTATCCCTTGAGGCCTATGACATGCTCAATACCGTTCCCAATACCTATCTGATTGATATCAGAACAAGGCCCGAATATCAATTGATAGGTCATCCACTAATGGCATATCACTTTCCTTACTTTTTCTGGACTGGTAACCTCGCCACAAAGGGTGAGAACTGCGAATATCAACTCAATGGTAAGAATAAATCCTTTGTGCAAGAGATAAGCAAGAAATTTCAAAAAACAAACAATCTCCTTATACTCTGCAGGGACGGCACGAGGAGCATCTTAGCAGCCAGGGAGCTTCTAAAGAACGGTTTCAAAAACATCTACAACGTAAAGGACGGTTTTGAAGGGCAACCGTTTCCCTTTTTTGAAGATGGGAACAGGCATAAATTCTACAGGCAGTTGGCCAAGAGAAACAAGATCCCCACTTACGATCACCGCCGTTTTTATGGCTGGCAGTGGTGGGGTCTCCCCTGGACCTATGAGATAAATAGCAAATATATCTACCCCCCTGATAAGATCCCAAAAGAGGAAAAGAAAAAGAAGTAGCCCTAAACCAGGGGGCTCACAAAGGCGAGGGCTATAATCGTCTTACTGTCAACTATCTCGTGGTTCCTGATCATCCCCAACACCTCATCAATGGTCAAGATCTCCAGGGATGATATCTCACCTTCGTTGACCTTATTCCCCAACTTCTCTAGGTCACTGCCTAAATAGAGATGGATAAGCTCATTAGAGTATCCAACAGCAGGGGCATAGGTATAGAGCCATTTGATAACCTTTGCCTCAAAGCCTGTCTCCTCTGCCAATTCTCTTTTGATACATTCCTCAGCGCTCTCGCCTTTATCGATCTTTCCTGCAGGGATCTCAAGTGTCTCCCTTCTTAAGGCATACCTGTACTGCCTTACCATAATAAGCTCATTGTCTGAGATAAGGGGAACGATTGCCGCCGCCTGTGGATGATCAATACAAATCCGCTTGCTTATGGTCCCATCCTTTAAGCTCACCTCATCCAGATATACTGTGAAGTTCTTCGTGCCCAAGCTTGCCAGGCTTTGTATCTTCTGTTCCATAGAACGATCCCTTTCCTCTTAAGCGCCCCGGTCATCCTCCCTTAAGATTAAATCCAAATTGGGATCATGATGGTTGACCATCGCATCAACATCCCGGGTCATGACATTTAAGGTCCTCTCCATTGCCTTCACACAGTTATCAAATTCCTCACCATCGGCCTCCTTGGGGACGAGATATGGTTCCGATGCACAGATCAGAATCCTTGAGAATGGCCTTGGGATTATCATCTTATCCCACGCCTTTGCGAACATCCATACCTTGTCAGCAGACCAGGTCATAGGCAAGAGATAGGCACCTGACTTCTGGGCAATTCTGACAAGTCCTGGCTTCGCCCTCAATGCAGGCCCCTGTGGACCATCAGCAACGGTGGCCACAACCCTCCCGCCGGTACGTAAGAATTCGAGCATCTGTTCCGAGCCTCCCTTTCCTCCCCTGGTCGATGAACCCCTTGCTGGAATAATGCCCACTCTCTTGGCGAAATCAGCGAGCAAGTCCCCATCCTTGCTTGCGGAGAAGAGAACCATCGGGTGAAGGAAACCGTATTTAAACAGGAAGTAGATGGCGCATCTATGCCAGGTGGCTACAACAACCTGTTTGTCTCCAAGGAGAAATTCATCGATATACCTCTTGTTTATATAGTGGACTCTAGAGGTGAAGAGGATTACCCGCAAGACAGATATTGCCAGATAGGAGAGGAAACCTACTGCATACCTGTTTGAGATTCGGATCTTCATGGGTCATACTTCCCCTATCACCTTAGTCCCTACCAAGGCCTCTATCTCCTCAATCAGGTGCTCGTCGGGCATTATGTTGTACCGATCATGGGCAACCACCGTCGCCTTTCTGTTTCCACCAAGGTTGATCCTAAAGGTAAGGCGGCATTCTCCTGGATATCTGAAGACAAGATCCCTTAGCTTCATCAGGCTGGAGCGGGTAAGCCCCTCCTGTGAAATGGGTATTACGATGGACCTAATTGCCTTCTGTTTTACTGTCTCCAAGGCAACTATCTCCTGGGCCCTAATCTTCACGAGGTTATCGCCAGCCTCGGCCTCTCCTGTGATCAAGAGGGGTCTGTCATCACTCAACACGGATGCACATTTAGAAAAGACATCTGGAAACACCACGACCTCAGTGAAGCCTTCTTTGTCCTCCACATTAATGACTGCCATCTTCTCCCCTTTCCGCGTCTTCTTTATCCGCATACTGTTAACAAGCCCAGCCAACCTAACAATCGATTTATCTTCAACGCTAGCAAGACCCTGTGTTGTCGTGGTTGCAAATCGGTCCATCACATCTGCGAATCTATCTAAGGGATGTCCGGTGATGTAAAATCCGAGGGATTCCTTTTCCCTGCGTAACTTTTCATCATCTGGCCATTCATCAATATCCTTGAGCTCAACTGGCGTGTCTTTTTCCCTGGACGGGAAAAGGTCAAACATGTTCAGCTGATTTGGGTCTTCGCTCATCCCGCCGTAGCTGAGGGCATCGCTGAGGGATCCAAAAAGCCTGGACCGAAACACACCGGTAAAATCAAAGGCTCCACACTGGATCAAGCCTTCCAAGACCCTCTTGTTCACCTTTGATTTATCGACCCTTCTGCAAAAATCCGTAAGCGATTCAAAGGGGCCTCCCCCCTCTCTCTCATGAACGATCGCCTCTACGGCCTTGACACCCACATTCTTCACTGCAGCCAGACCGAACCGGATACCTTCCCCAACAACAGCAAAATTCACCTGGCTCTCGTTGATATCCGGAGGGAGTATCGGTATGCCCATTTCCTTGCACTCAGCGATGTTCTTTATGGTTTTATCCTGGCTTCCCATATCCTCAGTTAGTAAGCCTGCCATGAACTGCACGGGATAATGGGCCTTCAGATACGCAGTCCAATAGGCTATCATAGCATAGGCCACTGAATGGGATTTATTAAAACCATACCCTCCAAACTTTTCCATCAACTCGTAGACATGTCTTGCCTTAGTAATATCCATTCTATTGCGGGCCGTGCCTGCCAAAAAGCGTTCTCTTTGCCTTGCCATCTCATCGGGCTTCTTCTTGCTAATCGCCTTCCGCAGCTGGTCTGCCTCTGCAAGGGTATAGTTGGCCATCACTTGGGCGATTCGCATGACTTGCTCCTGATAAACGATAACCCCGTAGGTCTGTGTCAGGATCTGTTCCAGTTGCGGCAACGGAAAGCTTATTTTAATCTCGCCATGTTTCCTCTTGATGAAGTCATCGACCATATTGCTACCCAGGGGGCCAGGCCGATAAAGGGCAACTGATGCGACGACATCCTCGAAGACCCCTGGTTTGAGGTTCCGCAGGAGCTCTTTCATGCCAGGACTCTCCAGTTGAAATACACCTGTCGTCTTACCCTCACTGATTAATCTAAAGGTCTCATCATCTCCCGTCTCTATTTCATCCAAAGTAATGCTCCTGCCAGCTGTCTTTTTTATAAGCTCCAGTGTATCCTGGATAACCGTCAAGGTCTTAAGCCCCAAAAAATCAAATTTGATCAACCCCAGCTGCGCTACCTGATCCATAGTATACTGGGTCATGACCTCTCCGTTTGGTCCTCTAAACAAGGGTAGATATTCGACTAGAGGTCTATCAGATATGACTATACCAGAGGCGTGGGTGGAGGCATGTCTGGTGAAGCCTTCTAGGGATCTGCTAATCCTCAGAAGTGTCCTTTCATCATCCGTCCCTTCTTCCATGGCCTTGAGCTGTGGCTCCGCCTCTATTGCCTCATCGAGGGTAATATTGATGCCTTCTGGAATGAGCTTGGCAATTCTGTCAGCCTCCGCGTAAGACATATTGAGAGAACGGCCTACATCTCTTATAACAGCCCGAGCCTTCAGGGTACCGAAGGTTATTATCTGGGAGACGTTTTCCCTTCCGTATTTTCTACTGACATACTCAATGACCCTGTCCCTGTTCTTGATGCAAAAATCTATATCAATATCAGGCATACTTACCCTACCCGGGTTGAGGAAGCGCTCGAAGAGGAGTCCATATTTGATTGGGTCGATATCAGTGATCTTGAGTGCATAAGCCGTAAGGGAGCCTGCAGCTGACCCCCTACCAGGACCGACGGGGATACCTGACCTCCTTGCATAGTCTATGAAATCCGCAACGATCAGGAAATAACCCGCAAAACCCATTTCCTTGATGGTCTTGAGTTCATAGGTCAAACGATCCTCGTACTGCTTCCTTAGCTCGGTGGATAATGACCCCTCAAGGGCCTCCTTGCGGACAAATCTCTTCTCCAGGCCCTGTCTGGCCTCTTTCTCTAAAGTCTCTTCCAGGCTAAGATTCCCCGCCACCTGAAAGACAGGGTACTTATACTGGCCAAATTTCATCTCATAGTGACACCTTTGAGCTATGTTCAGGGCATTATCCAAGGCCTCGGGAAACTCACCCAGATCAAGGGCCATTTCTGTACCGGATTTGAAATAAAACTCATTGGTAGAAAATCTAAGCCTGTTGGGATCATCAACGCTCTTGCCTGTCTGGATGCATAGGAGGATATCATGGGCTTCGGCCTCCTCCTTATTTAAGTAGTGACAGTCATTCGTGGCAACCAGGGGGAGGGAAAGCTCATGCGCCAACTCTTTCAAAGACCTGTTGACCTCGATCTGATCAGGCATCTTATTGGCCATCAGCTCCAGATAAAACCGATCGTGGTCAAAAATCGATGCCAGTTCCCGCGCGTACCCTTTGGCATCTTCCCCTCTTCCGATCCTTAGATAGTAGGGGACATGTCCCTTGAGACATCCTGAGAGGGCGATTAATCCCGCGTTATATTCCCTTAAGATCTCCATATCGATCCTGGGATGATAATAAAAACCGTCCAGATTACCCAAGGTGACAAGCCTGCTTAGATTCCTGTAACCTGCTTCATCCATGACAAGAAGAACCAGGTGGTACGCATTTGGCTGACCATCAGGTGATGGTGACCTCTCCTTCCTGCTGCCAGGGGCTACGTATGCCTCGCAACCGATTATGGGTTTAATCCCGGCCTTAGTAGCCTGGGTATAAAACTCGACTGCCCCAAACATATTCCCATGATCAGTTATTGCCACTGCCTCCATGCCGAGACTGGAGACCTTTTTGAACAATCTATCGATCCTGATGGCCCCGTCAAGCAGGCTGAATTCGGTGTGAACGTGTAGGTGAGCAAAGGGGGATTGGTCCTTTTTGGTGGATTTATTCTTACGTTCCGTCGGCATATATGTTTGACGAACTTGGGTAAATCAGATAAATTGAATTTTGATCTAGCAGCAGTCAGCGGCCACTATAATAGAGAAAACTGAAAATTACCAGATCATAAGCGGGGTATTTCGCGGTTTATAATATGGTAAAGAAGTTATCGCTTCAAGCTTTTTTAGATCAATGAAGACCATGAAAGAGGTAGCTAGGAGGAGGGAGAAGGAGGCGACTATCCTCGTTATCCTCTATGAGCATATAGTCAGGAATACCTTGGTCAGGATACTGTCAGCGAAAGGATACAAGCTGGTTACGGCTTCAATTGGTCTCGACGGAATAAGGAAATTTGAAAAGGGCAAGGGGAAGTTCGACCTGGTTATGGTTGCTGTCCGCCTACCCGGTATAAGTGGCTTGAACGTAGCAAAGAAGATCAAGGAAATCGACCAAGACACCCCTGTGGTGCTCATTAAGGAATGGGATAAAGAACTCGATACAAAGGAGCTGAAAGCCAGTGGTGTTGACTTGCTTCTTAGCAAACCATTTCACATGGATACAACACTAAACCTTGTGGAGAAGGCAATCAACCTTGAGGCAAGGTGAAACAATGAATCTTAGAACGACCCCTCTTGCCACCAGGATGAGACCAGAAAGGATTGAAGAGATATTGGGCCAGGATCACATCCTCGGTCCGTCAAGGGTATTAAGAAGGTCGCTTGAGACAGGTAATCTATTTTCCATAATATTCTGGGGCCCGCCAGGTTCAGGAAAAACAACCATCGCAAAGTTGATAGCAAAATACAGTAAGTGCCCTTTTGAATCATTCTCGGCAGTGCTGTCCGGTGTGAGAGAGTTACGAACGGTAATTGCTTCAGCAAAGAAGACCCATAAATACGAGCTAAAGCCGACCATCCTCTTTGTCGATGAGATTCACCGCTTTAATAAGGCCCAACAGGATGCATTTCTGCCACATGTCGAAAGTGGCCTGATTATTCTCATTGGAGCCACTACTCAGAATCCGTCCTTTGAGGTTATTCCACCCCTGCTCTCAAGGACCAGGGTCATGACCCTCAAACCATTGGGTAACGAAGATATAGCCGTAATTCTAAGGAGGGCCCTTGAAGACAGAGAGAGGGGGCTAGCAGATCTGAATATCGAGGTCCAAGAAGATGCCTTACAGTATATCATTAACGTCTCCCACGGCGATGCCCGGACAGCCCTTAACAATCTGGAGTCCGCCAGTTATTTTGTTCAACCGGACAAGGATAGTAAACGCATATTAGATATGGCTGCTGTTGCTCTCGCCTTGAATAGAAAACCCCTCATCTACGACAAAGATGGCGAGGAACATTACAACCTCATATCGGCCCTTCATAAGAGCATGAGGGGGAGCGACCCTCAGGCCTCCGTCTACTGGCTCTACAGGATGCTGGAAGCTGGTGAGGACCCGCTCTTTATCGGTAGGCGACTCATACGATTTGCATCCGAGGACATTGGCCTTGCCAATCCTAAGGCCCTGGAGGTGGCCCTAACTGCCTATCAGGCCTGGCAAAAGATAGGCCCGCCAGAGGCGGAGCTTTCTCTTGCCCAGGCAGTAGTTTATTTAGCTACAGCGCCAAAGAGTAATTCACTCTATCTAGCGGAGAAATCCGTAAAAAAGGAGATTCAGGAATCAGGCCCCCAGCCTGTACCTCTTCACCTCAGGAACGCTCCAACGCAATTGATGAAGCAGATGGGTTATGGCAAAGGCTATAAATATCCCCATGACTACCCAAAGGGCCTGGTAAAACAGCAGTACCTCCCTGAAAAAACTAAGGGGAAAATATTCTATCGACCAAGTAACACGGCATTCGAAAAGGAGATAAAAAGGAGGATGGTAGAGAAGGAGGAGCTTGAGGATTCTTAGTGCCAAACATTCCTGCTTTGAACTTTGACGTTGGATATCCCATCAAAGCCCCTTGCATTATTGGATACCTCTTCGGAGCGGTAATCGGTTTACCATCATGTTCGAGCCGTCGTATCTTCAATCGTACAGGGAAGGTCAGCTTGCAGAGAGGGTGGAAGAGGCTACCAAGCTCTTGAGGGAATGTCGGCTCTGCCCCAGACAGTGTGCGGTTGACCGTTTAGACAACGAAACGGGGTTCTGCAAAACTGGTAGAAGGGCCAGGATTGCTAGTTATAATGCCCATTTCGGGGAAGAGGCACCGCTGGTTGGCAGATTCGGTTCAGGGACCATCTTCTTCAGTTTTTGCAATCTCCGTTGCTCTTTCTGTCAGAACTACGAGATAAGCCATCTGGGCGAGGGAGTAGAATTGGAACCAAGGGATTTGGCGGCACAAATGGTAGAGCTGCAAAACAGGGGTTGTCATAACATAAACCTGGTTACCCCTACCCATGCCGTACCTCAGATACTGGAGGCCCTTTTGGTGGCCGTGGAGAACGGTCTTAGGATACCTATAGTCTATAACTGTGGCGGTTATGAGCGGGTAGAGACGCTGAGGCTCCTGAGAGGGATCATCGATATCTATATGCCCGATTTTAAGTTCTGGGACCAAAAATGGGCAGATCGGTACTGCCGTGCGCCGGATTATAGACAAATGGCAGTGAGCGCCTTGAAAGAGATGCATGCCCAGGTCGGTGACTTGAGGATAGACAAAAACGGTATAGCTGAGAGGGGCTTGCTGGTGAGGCATCTTGTCATGCCTCATGGGATCGCCGGCACCAAGGAGGTGATGCAATTTTTATCGGAAGAGATATCACCCAATACGTATGTAAACGTTATGGATCAATATAGGCCGTGCGGTACGGCATATCAGGATGAATATATTAATCACAGGATCTCATCAAAGGAGTATACCGCAGCCCTGGAGTGGGCTAAAGATGCAGGCCTTACGCGACTAGATGAAAGACACGGTTTTAGGCTGTTATTTCACATTTGATTCACCTCCAGCGCCATTCATACGCTTAGAATACACTCGAAGCAAATCTCAACCACACTATTTCAACATCTCCCCCCACCTGCCCCTCCAATAATGACCTTACTCCCTCATAATATTTTGGTTCCCTTGGCCTTTCACACTGGCCCTCCTTCACCTCACGCTTAACGGCTATTTGTTCACTCAGAGTGAATACTTTTATATAACGAGCTAACAGAAGCGAATACAAAGCTAGACATCTTCGGATCAACTAGGGGACTTTTGAGGTAGCGAGTAAAGACTGCGTACATAAAAAAATAAGATATAGTCAAAGATAAGCATGTACGTATTTTTTTAATCACTCTGGGCGATTAGCTCGCCCTGAATCCGGGCATAGATGTCTGAAAAATATTGAATAAGCGATATTTTGTTATTTTGGAATGGCTTTTGCTGTACAGTCATCCGGCGCTCGAGGAACTTCCAGCAAGGTGCAAATGCAATGAAACCTCCCAGATCCAACCCAGGCTTTACCATTATTGAGTGTTTAGTCACTATGGCCATATCAGGCATTGTCATGGCAGCAATTTATTCCACCTTGTACTCACAGCAGAAAACCCATGTCACTCAGGAACAGATCGTGGCTATGCAGCAGAATTTACGGGCAGCCATGTATCTAATGAAGAAGGAAATCAGAATGGCTGGATATGATCCAACCGGATCGGCACTGGCAGGGATTCAAATAGCTAACACCAATAGCATAAGGATCACAAGGGATATTACTGATGATGCGGGTACAGGAGATTCAGACGGCGATACCGGTGACGCCAATGAAGACGTCACCTATGCCCTATTGGATGCTGACGGGGATGGTGACACGGATCTTGGAAGGAATGATGTGAACGGTGTGGGAACCCAGACTATAGCTGAAAACATTGATGCGCTCAATTTTGTTTATCTGGATCAAAACCGTACGCCTACCGCATCTCTTTCTGAGATAAGATCAGCACAGATCTCCCTTGTAGCCAGGGCCGAACGGGCGGACCCTGCATACACAAACAGCAATGTTTATGAGAACCAACAGGGAGACACTATTTTTGCCCCATTACCAGGTGATGCCTACCGTCGCAAATTTCTAACGGCAGAGGTCAGATGCCCTAATCTCGGCCTTGAGTAAAGGGGGTCACACAAAATGATACTGAAATTGACAAGTATGAAAGATATTTCAACTAGGGGCATTAAGAAGGCAAAAAATGACAGAGGGTTTACCCTCTTAGATGCGATTGTTGGCATCTCCATCTTATCTATAGGTCTTCTGTCCTTGGCTTCCATGCAAGTCGCGTCTATTAAGGGCAACGCCTTTGCCAGCGGCGTAACAGAGGCTACGACCTTGGCAGCGGACCGCCTCGAAAAATTAATGGCCCTACCATACACCCATTCAGACCTTTCCGCTGGGAACCATACGGATCCGAATCCTCCTGCTGGTTACTCGATTGCCTGGAATGTCACGGATGATTCCCCGCTCAATGATACCAAAACCATAAGCCTCACTGTTACCTGGACGGATCACGGGGTGCAGAAGAGCCTTTCAATGCAGCGAATAGTGCCGAGGATAATATGACCATGACATGGAGGACAAAAGGATGAAGGTATCCTTTAGACAGCTGAGGGATGAGGAGGGATCTGTTATACTTGTTGCCCTTCTTGTGCTGATGATCCTCACCCTCATTGGAATATCGGCCACAAACACTTCACAGGTCGAAATCCAAATTGCTGGTAACCAAAAGTTCCATGACATCGCTTTTTACCATGCGGACAGTGGCATTTACTCGACCCCGAAGCTTATCTCCGCCTGTCTTGATAACGGGGCTGAGCCAATTGTGGCGGGAATTACCTACCTCGGAAGCAGCGGCACTTTCTACAGAGAGGTTATGGGTTACGATGCGCATGATTCTGACAGGGATATAAGACTTACCCTTGGCGGCTTCAATGTGGATGTGGATGTTAACCGTATGGGTCAGGAAACCTTACCCGGGGCAGGGGCTGAATTTGCCAGTGGTGCTGAAGGGGTTGGCGCAGGTTCGGCCGGAGGAGTGGCTCTCCTTTATGGTATGGATTCTCTCGGGCAAGGTCCCAGCTCTTCCCTCTCCAATGTGGATGCCGTTTATCGAAAAGTCGTGGGCGTTGCAGGGGGTCTATAAAGATGAATAGACGAAAGATGATAATTATATTATCCCTTTTTGCGCTCCTTTCCCTCCTTACGCATCAGGGCCTGGCAGCAGAGCCTGCTATGGCTGATTATACCTCCTACCCTATTTTTCAGTTGAGTACCGTGGCACCCAATATCCTCATTATCCTGGACAATTCAGGCAGCATGAACTCCCAGGCATACACCAGCGCCTATGATCATAATATCAAGTATTACGGGTACTTTGAGCCCTATAAGAAATACAGCTACGGTAGCAATATCTTCGTGAGGGACACCAGTGGTGCTTGGGACGGGAATTTTCTCAATTGGCTGAC
>JABXJZ010000173.1 GCA_013375335.1 Desulfobacterales bacterium | reverse complement strand
CCCCCTCCCCTATTATTATGTATTCAAATTGGCTGCGGTTAGAAATCGCTTTACAAAGGAGTAGATTTTACATTAGATTGCTAAGGTTAAACGGAGGTGGAAGGGGGTATTCTCCATTTGGGTAATGAGACAAAAAAAGGAAAAAAAACGGGGGAAAAGCACAGGAAGAAGAGCGTCCTGAGGGAATACGCTGAGGCGGCTCTCATAGCCGTTTTTCTAGCTCTCTTTATCAGGACATTTGTGATACAGGCCTACAAGATCCCCTCAGGATCTATGGAGCCGACGCTTCTTGTGGGCGATCATATCTTGGTCAATAAGTTCATCTATGGTATAAAGGTACCATTCATCAGTAAGACCCTTATCCCTCTTGGTAAACCGAAAAGAGGAGATATCATTGTCTTTAAGTATCCCCTGGACAAGAGAAAGGACTATATAAAGAGGGTAATAGGTCTTCCTGGAGATGAAATCAGGATTATGGACAAAGAGGTCTTTATCAATGGGAAACCATTTGATGGTCGTTTTGGCGTATATGATAAGAGTTCGGGAAGGGACAACAACTTAGGCCCTATTGTTGTGTCTCAGAATGGCCTCTTTGTTATGGGAGACAACAGGGATCATAGTTACGATAGTCGGTACTGGGGGTTTGTCCCCTTGGATTTGGTTAAGGGAAAGGCTATCATTATTTATTGGTCCTGGCCTCACTGGAATAGGTTTGGACGTTTGATTCGGTGAAGTTAAGGCCAAGGACTTTCACGCCGATCAGCCAGTGTCATCCCCTTTACATCCCGTAAGGTAGCCTTTATATCCAGGGAGCAATTTGATCTTCTTATTCAGACGAAATCCGATCTTGCATATGGTTTTATGTCATCTGTGTGTCTCTCTATCGTTGGGCACATCCTCAGGCCTAATACCCTCCACCTAAAGGTAAGGAAGGAGTTTCAATAGGACTTTGACCCTATTGGGTACCCTAATGGATTCGAGGGAATATACTGTGGTTTGAAAGTAGTAAGTCCGAGTTATGTTGCGGTAAAATCCACAACCGATGTTTTCGGTTTGAGCTGGACAAATCCCATAATCACAGCCCACTATTGTCTATTAATTGACGATCACGAGAGGGCATGAGCTTCGGTTACGACATAAAGGAGGATCAGCTAAGATGGTATGCGCTTCATGCAAGGAGCCGGCATGAGGATGTCGTCTTTCAGGGCCTGAGGAAGAAATCAGTCGAGGCCTTTCTGCCCAAGATCCAGGTTATGAGCCGGCGAAGGGACCGGAGAAAAAGGATATTCGTCCCCCTTCTGCCAGGGTATGTCTTCGTACATACAGACCTGAATCCACATCAGTACTGGGATATCATTAAAACGTATGGTGTTGTCAGGATAATCGGTGTCAAAGGTAAACCAGTGCCGGTCAAGGAGGAAGAGATAGCATCCCTCCAGATATTGCACGGCACTGACAGGACTGTCAGGAACCAGGCCTATATGAAAACAGGGGACATGGTTATGATTATGGAGGGGCCTCTAAGAGGTCTGACAGGATTCTATCTCAGGCACAGGGGTAAATCCGGCAAGGTGGTTGTTTCTATAGAGCTCCTTCAGAGATCCTTGGCAGTGGAGATCGAACACTGGATTGTAGAGAAGATTGGCTAGGGAAATCATGAGACCGGAGCGTGCTGGTGCGGAAGCCCGTTAGAATAGCCATTGTTGGTACTGGTAATTGGGGAAGGAATCTGGTGAGGAATTTCGCCTCTCTTGACTCACTTGCCGTGATATGTGACGTGGAGGAGAAAAACCTCGCCTTCGTTAAGAAGCAATACCCGGGGTTGAAGACCACCAATTCCTTCGTGGAGGTACTATCAGATAGCAGTGTTGATGCAGTCGTCATATCAACTCCTGCGGAGCTGCACTATCAGATGGCGAGGGATTCCCTCGTGGCTGATAAGCATGTCCTTGTGGAAAAGCCGTTGGCGTTGAACGTTGCCCAAGGCGAAGAGCTTCTGGGCCTGTCCAATGAGAGGAAGAGGACCCTCATGGTAGGGCACCTCCTCCGCTATCACCCTGCAGTTATCAAGCTTATGGAGCTGGTGAAGGAAGGGGAATTAGGGAAGATCCAGTACATCTACTCTAATAGGCTGAATCTCGGTAAGATAAGAAGAGAGGAAAACATCCTCTGGAGCTTCGCTCCTCATGATATATCGGTCATCTTGGCCCTGACAGGAGAGATGCCAGGGGAGGCATCCTCCTTCGGGGCGAATTATCTCCATGAAAGGATTGCAGATGTCACACTGAGTCATCTCTCCTTTCCCTCGGGAATAAAGGCCCACATCTTCGTAAGCTGGCTCCACCCATATAAGGAACAGAAGCTCGTGGTCGTTGGAGATAGAAAGATGGCCTTGTTCAACGACCTCAACTCAGAGGACAAACTGATTGTCTATCCCCATACCATAGAATGGAAGGATCATCTTCCCACGCCGAACAAGAAGGAAGGGCAGATAGTGCCTGTTGATCTACTTGAGCCATTAAAAGAGGAATGTCGGCATTTTGTGGAATGTATCATCGACAACCGCCGGCCCTCGACAGATGGGATTGAGGGACTAAAGGTCCTCACAGTCCTTCAGGCATGCCAGGAGTCCCTGGAGAATAACGGGAGGGTCATCCCAGTCTCTCAGTTGTCCGATTGGAGGGAAAGAGGGGATGGCATTTATTATGTCGATAAGACAAGCGTCGTGGATGAGGGGTGCGTGATAGGGAGGGGAACAAAGATCTGGCATTTCTCTCATATCATCAAGGGAAGTGTCGTTGGCAATGATTGTACCATAGGCCAGAACGTAATGATTGGCCCAGATGTAAGGATTGGCAATAAGGTAAAGATACAGAATAACGTCTCTATCTACCCCGGGGTGACCATTGAGGATGGGGTATTCTGCGGCCCTTCCATGGTCTTTACCAATGTCTATAACCCGAGGAGTTACATACCTCGCAAGAATGAGATCAGACCCACACTGGTTAAAGAGGGGGCCACCCTGGGGGCTAATTCAACTATTGTGTGCGGGCATACCATAGGGAGGTTTGCCTTTGTGGCCGCTGGATCAGTCGTCCTTGATGACATACCGGATTTTGCATTGGTGGCCGGAAACCCCGCTGTGATAAAAGGGTGGATTTGCAGGTGCGGTGTGAGGCTTTACTTTGAAGATGGGATGGCAACCTGCGATGCCTGTGGCTTTAGCTATGAAAAAGAGAAGGATAAGGTCACGCTCATATCCTAATTCTCCAACTGTCAAACCACATGCACCCACACTTCTTGTATTAACAATCAAATTTCTGCGTTTTCTGTTTCTCGCGGAAAATAAATTATAAATCCGAATATCGAAATTCGAAACAAATCCGAAATTCGAATATCAAATGTCGAAGAGGCTATTGCCTGCTACGCAGTCTTGAAACAATCCGAATACCAACCGAATCATGACGTTTTGGGTTTAGTTTTTTGTCATTTGAATTTGTTTCGTATTTCGTGCTTAAGATTTCGGATTTCAATGTTGACGACACAATCTGTAGCTCAAGTTTATAATCTCTTTTGTTCCACTTTGTCCGTGGTAGGGTAACAATTTATTATCCCTCTCCTTCGTATCCTATCCCCATAGCCCTTTTAAGCCTCGCCCAGGCGATATTGTGCTCACTCAGGGCGTTGAAATAATTTGTCCTTGCCTGGGTGAGCAGGGTCTGGGCATCCAGGACATCGGTCGAGGTAGCCACCTGTTGTTTATATCGTTCCTCATTCATCCTGAAGTTTTCCTCAGCCTGAACCACTGCTGTTCTGGCTACCTGAATATTCTTCTCCGCCTCCCTCAAATTCAAATAGGCGTCCTTCACCTCCAGCTGAATATTATCCTTGAGCTCCTGCAAGACATATTTCGTCTTTGCCATTTGAGCCCTGGCTGATGCCACCTCATCCCTCTTCTTTCCCCATTCCCAGAATGTCCACTCAGCTTCTAGAGTTATGGTCCACCTATCAGGATCTTTTTTCCCTATATATTGTTCGGTAGCGGTCTGTCTCTGAAAGTTTCCGATTAAGTTCAGTGTTGGATAGTAGCTGCTCTTGCTCAATCCCACATTTTTTTCAGCAGATGCTACGTTTAATGATACCTCCTTTATCTCCGGTCTATTCAGTTCCGCCCGTTCCATGCATTCATCAAGGGTGAGGCCTACAGGATGATAGTCGAGTATGTCCTTAATCCTCACCTTTTCGCCCAGCCCCCTCCTGAGCAACTTGTTAAAGAGGGACACCGCAATCTCGGCTCG
>JABXJZ010000172.1 GCA_013375335.1 Desulfobacterales bacterium | reverse complement strand
GGATCCCCATCTGGAATTTCAGAAATTCAAACTCCATCCCTTTGTTGCAGAGATATTAGAAGGTGGCAAGCTGATTCAGTATGGAGCAAAAACAGCGCCAGTGGGAGGATATTTCTCTATTCCAAGAATCGCATTTAACGGAGGGGTCATTGTTGGAGATTCAGCCAGCCTCTTCATTAGCCAGAAGATCAAGGGCATACACATTGCCGTGAAATCGGGAATGCTTGCCGCTGAGACGATCTTAGAGGCGCTCTTAAAGCATGATTTCTCTGCCACCCAGCTCAAGAATTACCAAACGTCTCTCTATAAGAGTTACATAGGAAAGGAACTTTACAGGGTACGAAACTTTCATCAGGCATTTCAGAGGGGCTTATGGGTAGGCCTCGTAAAGGCAGGGCTCCAGTATATCTTGGGCGGCAGAATTTTGAAAGAGAGGCTCTCCACAAAGCCGGATTTCATCCATCAAAAAAAGGTAATTGATCTCTACAGCACCGATTCACCGACAGATGAGCAAAGGGGGCTCATCAAATTCGACGGAGAGAGGACCTTTGATAAGGCAACTGATGTGTACTATTCAGGAACCATCCATGAAGAACAACAGCCCGCACACCTCAAGATACCTGATCTCACCATCTGCTATAGCAAATGTAGGGAAGAATACCGGAACCCATGCACACGATTTTGTCCGACCGATGTCTATGAAATGGAAATCGATGAAGTGACGGGAGAGCCCACCATGAAATTAAACTTTTCCAACTGCGTCCACTGTAAGACATGCGACATAAAAGATCCCTACGAAAATATCATATGGGTGCCACCAGAAGGCGGAGGAGGTCCGAAATACACAATAATGTAGAAACCTCATAGAACACACCATAACTTGAAACGCCTCATCCTATAGGGACCACCTTAATCTAACGTTTTTCTGAACCTCTTGACCGCGCATGTAAAGACAATTAATCCAATCACCGTCAATGCAAGAAGTTGAGGCCACAGTATTTCCAAGCCCACCCCTTTCAAGAATATCCCCCTGATAATGACCAGGAAGTACCTCAGGGGATTCAAATAGGTCAGCCATTGAACAACCAGCGGCATGTTGGCTATAGGGAAGACAAAACCGCTCAGCATGAAGAAGGGAAGGATGAAGAAGAAGGTGGTCATCATGGCCTGCTGCTGCGTGGCGGAGATGGTAGATATGAACAGCCCAATACCCAGGGTGCTCAAAAGGAAAAGGCACGTGGCAGCAAACAGGAGGGACAGACTTCCCTGAAGTGGAATGGAGAACCAGAATATGGCGAAGACAGTGACCATGACCATTTGAGCCTGGGCGATCATGATATACGGAATGGTCTTACCGAGGATTAGTTCAACGGGCTTTAAGGGTGTGACGATTAGCTGCTCAATGGTACCAGCTTCCCTTTCCCTAATGATGGCCATTGAGGTAAACAGAAGGGAGATAAGCATGATCAGAAAGGCCACAATACCTGGCACGTAAAAGTTCCGGCTATCAAGGTTGGGGTTGTACCACGTCCTTATTCGAGCATCTATCTTCCCATAGTCGATCCTTTCAGGGTAAAGCTCCCTGATTAGATTGCGATTGAATCTATCCAGGACTAATGAGCTGTATGCGATCCTGACAGATGCCATATTGCTCATGCTTCCATCCGCCAGAATCTGTATTGGGGATGAATCCCCTCTCCTAATATGTTCAGTAAAATCCGGTCCAATCTTGACAGCAAGATCAACCTCTCTGCTCACTAGTATCTCCTCCAGTTCGGTGGAGTTCCCTGCATAATGGGTGATTCGGAATGTCCTGTTGGCATCAAGCGCATCCTTCAACATGCGGCTCTCCCGCGTCCGCGATTGGTCAAGAATAGCAACCCTTATGTCCCGTACATCTGTGCTGACCACATAGCCGAAAACGAGCAATTGAATGAGCGGCGCGATGACGAGCAGGTGCCTGTTCTTTCTGTCCCTGAAAAGCTGGATGAATTCCTTCCGCACAAACTCCCTGACCCTGAGCCAGTTCACCTCACATACCCTCTCTCTTTAACATCGCAAAGGTCATAGTTGAAAGGGCCATAAACATTGCAACCAACACAAGATAGCTCGGCCATAGGTGACTAAGGCCAAGGTTTCGTAGATACAATCCATTCAATATATCTATGAAATAGGTGGCCGGGACAATATAGGCAGCTATCTGAAGGACCTTGGGCATGTTACCAATGGGAAATACGAAATTCGAAAGAAGCAGAGAAGGTAGATAGGTAATAATTATGGCAAGCTGATTGGCTACGAGTTGCGATTTGGTGATAACGGAAATCAGCAGACCTAGGCTGAGGGCTACGGACAGATAGATGATGGAAGCAAGGACCATCAACCAGAAGTTCGACTTCATCACAACGCCAAAGAGCACCTGTCCCATAAAGATGGCCACAAGCACATCTGTGAGCCCAATAAAGAAGTAGGGAATGGCCTTACCTAACAAAAATTCCCCTCCTCGTATGGGCAGAGAGCGAACCGTTTCCATGGTCCCATTTTCATACTCACGGGCAATCACTAGGGACGTCAATATGGCTCCGACGATCATGATAATAATGGCAATAATGCCGGGGAGGATAAAGTTGCGGCTCTCCAGCTCCTCGTTGAACCAGACCCGTATTCGTCCATCAACCGGGGGCTTTATCTCCTCCCTTCCCTTTCGATTAAGAAAATCAAGTAGACGATCACGGTTGTACTCTTCGACAAACGACGTGATGTAGCCCCTTGATAGACCAGCAAAGTTGGGGTCGCTCCCGTCGAGCAGGACCTGTATCGGGGCCTCACGGTCTGCGTTGATATCCTTGGTCCACCCCGGAGGAATCGTTATGGCCATGGTCGCCAAGCCTTGGTCCAAGTACCTTGTTACAGCATGCGTATGCGGGAGATGATGGATGACGTCAAAATAGGAAGAGGCATTGAGCTTCAGAATGAAGTCCCTGCTTAATTGGGTCTTATCATGATCGACTACCACCGTCTTGACATTGTCCACATCAAGGCTCAGGGCGTAGCCGAACAGGAAAATCAAAAGTAGAGGGATAAAAAAGGCCAGATACAGGCTCCTAAGGTCCCTCATCAGGTGGTAAAACTCCTTGCGGGCAACGGCCTTGACACTTACCAGCCTCAATTATACTAACCTCCTCATTACTGCCTGCCCTCCTCCACGAGGCGTTCATTCATTTCTCCGGGCCATCAATCGGATAAACACATCATTGAGATCAGCATCAGCACGGTCGGGAAATACCTCACCAATGATCTTTGATGGACTACCAGTAGCTACTATGCTTCCCTCATTGATCATGACAATTCGCTCACAGTTGTGGGCCTCATCCATATAGTGGGTGGTCACAAAAACGGTCACCCCTGCCCGTGCCAGGTGATCGATAAATTCCCAGAAGTGTCGCCTGGTGATGGGATCTACTCCAGAGGTGGGTTCGTCCAGAAAGACGATTTCCGGCCGGTGAAGCAAAGCGCAGCCAAGGGCTAGGCGCTGGCGCCATCCAGGAGGCAACTCCCTCGCGAGGCGATGTCGGACGTCCTGTAATCGGGTCATCTCAAAAACCCATTCAATCCGATCATCCCACTCCTCTAATGGAACGCTATAGACCCCCAGGTAAAATCGGATATTCTCAAAAGGGGTCATGTCTTCGTAAAGGGAAAATCTCTGGGACATATACCCTATGGAACCCTTGATTTCCTCCGCGTCGGTAAAAATATCATGACCTGCAACCACGCCATGACCGGAGGTGGGCTTTATGATACCGCAGAGCATGCGGATGGTTGTCGATTTTCCTGCGCCGTTTGGGCCTAGGAAGCCAAAGATCTCGCCTTTCTTGACGGAAAAGGAGATCCTGTCTACAGCCACAAACCGCCCGAACTTCTTTTCCAGGTCTTCCACATGAATGACATCAGGGCCTGAAGTGGTCATGGATGAGCCCTTCGTCCACTTTTCTAATACGGTAGATCATCGCCTCTTCCAGGCTGGGGAAGGAGGACTGAATCGCATCCGGGGTTGCCGTCTCAAAGATCCGGGATCGGTGCATGAGCGCGAGCTGATCGCATCTCTCCCCCTCATCCAGGTAGGCCGTTGATATCAGGATGGTCATGCCTCCCCTCCTCATCTCGGTGAGGAGATCCCAAAACTCCTGACGGGATACAGGATCAACTCCGTTAGTGGGTTCATCAAGAATGAGGGCCTTTGGTTGATGGACCAGAACGCAGGCCAATCCAAGGTTCTGCTTCATACCGCCAGAAAGGTCACCAGCCAGTCTA
>JABXJZ010000171.1 GCA_013375335.1 Desulfobacterales bacterium | reverse complement strand
CACGCGGTGATCGTGGTTGCTGAGGGAGCGGGCCAGGAGCATGTACCGCCTCAAGGCACTGATGCATCCGGAAACAAAAGGCTTGGGGATATCGGGCTTTTTTTGAAGAAGGCAATAACGGAATACTTTGGGAAACGCAATCTCCCTATAACCGTAAGATACATCGACCCCTCATATACTATACGCAGCGCACCGGCAACCGCGGATGATTCCGTTCTTTGCTTCCAGCTCGGCGAGAACGCGGTACATGCCGCAATGTCAGGGAGGACCGGGATGATAGTGGGGATATGGAACGGTCACTTTGTCCATATCCCTACTCAGCTCGCTGTCAAGGACCGCAAGAAAATAGATACATCAGGCCTCCTTTGGCAGAGCGTTCTGGATAACACCGGACAGCCGAGAAACCTCACGTAAGAAGGAAACCCTGAAGTTTTGGCGGGAGTCCTACGGGAATGGGAGGAGACCAGAAAAAGGCCTTGGAGCGTATATTTAGGGCTGGGCTCAAGGCCGCTGATCCCGAAAGGGCAGTCCGAAGGCACGTGAGGTCTAAGGGAAACCAATTGTTTATCGGAGATCGCTCTTATGTGCTCGATAGTTTCAAAAGGATCTTACTCATTGGGGCGGGAAAGGGTACAGCGCCCATGGCCAAGGCCTTGGAAGATATTCTCGGAGGCCGGCTAACCAGCGGATGGGTTATAGTCAAGTATGGTCATGGAATACCATTAAAGAAGACCCACATTATGGAGGCAGGTCACCCTATTCCCGATGAAGCAGGGCTCAGGGCTACTGAAGCACTCTTAAACGAGATCCGGGAATGCGGGGAGGAAGATCTTGTCATTTGCGCTTTTTCAGGAGGCGGAAGCGCTCTTCTGCCAGCCCCTTCACCTCCCATTAATCTTAGCCAAAAACAGGAATGTACCCGTCTTCTTCTGGAATGCGGTGCTACCATCAATGAGATCAATGCAATCAGGAAGCACCTCTCGCGCAGCAAGGGCGGATGGCTTGCCAAAACCGCCTATCCGGCTACTTTAGTCACCTTGATCTTATCGGATGTTATTGGCGATAGATTGGATGTTATCGCATCAGGCCCCACCGTTCCGGATGAAAGCACCTACAGCGACTGCATGGCCATAATTGAGCGATATGATCTGCTGGACAGATTGCCTGGAGGGGTGGTGGAATATTTGCATCAGGGTGCGGCGGGTATTTTACCTGAGACGCCTAAGGTGGGGGACCCTGCGTTTTTGAAGGTGCATAACCTCATCGTGGGGAATAACCGAATGTCCCTTTTAGCCGCTCGAGAGCAGGCCATCTGCCTTGGATACAATACCGTAATCCTGTCATCTCAAATTGAGGGAGAGGCAAGGGAAGCTGCCCAGGTCTTCGCTGGTATCGGAAAGGAGATCTGCGAGGCAGACCTCCCAATATCGGCTCCTGCCTGTATCCTGGTCGGAGGGGAGACTACGGTAACAATAAGAGGTGGGGGCAAGGGGGGTAGGAACCAGGAATTGGCCCTGGCGTTTGCCATTGCCGTAGATGGTTGGGAAAGGATCTCTCTGCTCAGTGCTGGAACGGATGGTACAGATGGCCCCACGGATGCAGCGGGTGCTATCGTAAGCGGCCTTACGTGCGGGAGGGCCCGGCAGGCAAACCTGAATCCCAATGCCTTCCTTGCAGCGAATGATTCAAACTCCTTCTTTGAATCCTTAGGGGATTTGCTAATAACAGGCCCAACTCGCACTAATGTGATGGACATAATCTGTATGGTTGTAAATTGAGTCCATCGATCCCAGAAGTTAGGTTTTTCCTGGATCATCAAGATGGAGAGGAGGACATAACTATCATGAGATATATAAACTGGGCGATTTGTTTCGTGTTTTTGATTGTCACGGGGTGTGCCTTCATCAGGATACCCCTCTTTGCCCCGATGCAGCCTTTACAGGAAAAGGTGCTGGAAGGGGAGGGGAAGGCCAAGATTCTTCTAGTTGATCTATCAGGCATAATCGCAGAGAAAAGAAGGTCGGGGGGATTTAGACAGAGGACCTCCTTAGTGGCACGAATTAAGGAAGAACTCCAGAAGGCTGAAGGGGATAGCGCTATAGTTGGCGTGATCCTTAGGATCGATTCTCCTGGCGGAACTGTCACCGCCAGCGATACGATCTATCATGAATTGATACAATTCAAGAAGCGGGCAGGTACTAGAATTACTGCGTGTGTGACCGGTTTAGCTACATCCGGGGGGTATTACGTTGCCTCAGCCGCTGATGAGATTGTAGCACATCCAACCTCTGTTACAGGGGGCATTGGGGTGATTGCCGTGAAATTTAATGTAGAGGGGTTTCTCTCAAAGCTGGGGATTCAGGAGGAGACGATAAAATCAGCTGATAAGAAAGATCTCTGGTCCCCACTACGGCCGAGTACGGCTGAAGAAAGGGCGATTATGCAGGGGATAGTGGATAAATTGCATGAGAGGTTTGTAGGAGTTGTGTTCGCTGGACGTGAGTCTTTTTTGACTAGGGAGGAGGTAGAGAAGCTCGCAGATGGCCGCATCTTTACTGCAGACCAGGCATTGGAAGCGAAGATTGTGGATAGGGTCGGCTATCTGGACGACGCAGTGGAGGAAATGAAGGGTTCTCTGAACCTCAAAGAGGCGAAGGTCATTACCTACTATCGCCCCGGTAGCTACGCTGGGACTATCTACTCGGGGTTCCCTGTACCATCCGATAAGGAGATCAACCTCATAGCCATCAACGGAGATGGCCTGTCGCTACCGTCTGGGGTGCAATTTATGTACCTGTGGAACCCGTGAGGGATATGGCTGGGCACTGCTCCATCACGGCGCGGCGTCCAATACCTCCCTGGGGACATCATTTCGAAATCGCTTAAAGTGTTCCCTAAAGTCCGCTCCCAGTCTTCTTGCCCGTTTTTCATATCGAGCCTTATCGGAGCTAGATTTCCATGGGTTGAGGATCTCCTGGGGGACCCCTTCACAGGCCTTCGGTGTCATAAAACCAAAGAACGGGTCCCTTTTAAATCCCCCCTTCTCTAAGGCGCCATTTAATACATTTCTAATAAGTGCCCGAGAATAGGCAATCTGTATCCGCTCTCCCTCTCCATATGGGTTGCCTACCCAGCCGGTGTTGAGGAGCCAACATTTTACCTTCGTGGTCTGGATCTTCTTCGTAAACAATCTAGCGTAGACCGCAGGGGGCAAGGCCATAAATGGGGCCCCAAAGCACGCACTGAAGGTTGCCTGGGGTTCCCTGATCCCAAGCTCGGTTCCCGCCACCTTGGCTGTGTAGCCGCTCAAAAAATGGTAGACAGCCTGTTCTGGTGTGAGCCTTGCGACTGCTGGCATGACCCCAAAGGCATCGCAGGTGAGCATGATGACGTTTTTCGGGTGCCCACAGACACCTACACGGAGTGCACTTGGGATATGGGATATTGGGTAGGCGGCTCTGGTATTTTCGGTGAGGGACGCGTCGTCCAGATCCAGCCGCCTCGTGTCGTGGTCCAGACTGACGTTTTCCAGGATGGTACCAAACCGCCTCGCGCACTCATAGATTTCTGGCTCTGCCTCTTTAGAAAGCCCTATTACCTTTGCATAACAACCTCCCTCAAAGTTGAATATCCCCTCCTCACTCCAGCCGTGCTCGTCATCCCCCACAAGCCTTCGCTTGGGGTCAGCAGAAAGGCTTGTCTTGCCCGTACCGGAGAGCCCGAAAAATATGACGGGATCATCGTTGTCTCCCACATTGGCAGAACAGTGCATGGATAAGACGGATTCCTGCGGGTAAACGTAATTGAGCATGGTAAAGACCGATTTCTTTATCTCACCGGCATAGCTAGTCCCACCTACAAGGACGAGCTTTTTCCCCGGATGCAGCAAGATAAAGGCCTCTGAACTCGTACCATCAAGCTCCGGCACTGCATGAAACCGTGGCACGTTGATGACGGTGAATTCAGGGCGATGATCCCGCGCCTTTTCCCTGGTCTTTATCTGGATGAACATATTCCGGGCAAACAGGCTGTGCCAGGCTGTCTCAGTGATGACCCTGATAGGTATCCTGTAGGCAAGAGCTGCCCCTGCATAGCAATCCTGGATGAAGACGTCCTTGTTTTGGAAATAGGCCTGTAGTCGGTAAAAAAGCCTCATGAATTGCTCTTCTTCAATCCCCTTGTTCACACTGCCCCACCAGATCTTCTCAACGCTCGATGGTTCCTTCACGATAAACTTGTCCTCGGGCGATCGACCCATATGGTGTCCGGTTCTTACCACCACAGGACCCAGGTGTGCTATGTTCCCTTCCCGCCTCCTGATAATCTCC
>JABXJZ010000170.1 GCA_013375335.1 Desulfobacterales bacterium | reverse complement strand
GCCGATACAGCCATTAGTTTTGCAACTATATCAATACTCTTGATTCTGACCCTTATTCATTCTCCGAACAGTCTACCTTGTCCATTTCTTCAGGGAAGTAAATATCGTTACCTCTTTTCTATTTCATTTCCTGTAATAGATATGCAAGCGATCCCGCCCCAAACTGCTCCCCCAAGGTTATGGGTCAACCCGAGTCGTGGATCGTTTACTTGACGAGGGCCGGCCTTTTCCTGAAGCTGCTTATATACTTCATATTGCATTCTTAATCCACTCGCACCTAAAGGATGTCCGAAGCACTTCAGGCCTCCATCGGTGTTTACCGGCAATTCACCTTTCAGAGTAAATGTCCCGGCTTCTATATCCTCTTTTGCCCTGCCTTTCTTGCTCCAGCCCAGGTCTTCGTAGATAGACATTTCATGGATTGTAAAACAATCATGCACTTCAGCGACGCTTATTTCTGAAAGCGGATCCGTTATCCCGGCCTCAGCATAGGCTAGTTTAGAGGCACGGGCGTTCTCCTCTACATGTGAAAAATCGTAATCCTGAGATATTGGATCCCTGGAAGGACCCACGCTGATGGCCAGGGATTTAATGTAAATGGGGTCATCCCTGAATTTTTTTGCCATATCGCCACGTGTTACAATTGCTGCTGCTGCCCCGTCACTCACACCGCAGCAATCAAGCACTCCTAAAGGCGGCGCGATAATAGGGGCCTTCATCACCTGTTCCACGGTTAATTCATTCTGAAAATGCGCCTTAGGGTTCAAACTGCCGTTGTGATGATTCTTCACGGCGATTTGCGCCAAGAGCATTTTACCCTCTTCAAGGGATAGATTATACTGGTGAAAATACCTCATGGCCAACTGGGCAAACAACGCCGGCGGAGAAAGCTCCAATTCTGTGCCGGTGGTCCCCATAGTGGTTCTACCAACCACATTCGAGGGTTGCACGCCGGTCCATCCCGTGTCCTTGAGTTTCTCTACCCCCACGGCCAATGCTATGTCGCACGCGCCTGCGGCCACAGCATAAGCAGCGGCTCGGAGAGCCTCAGTGCCCGTTGCACACATATTCTCGACCCTGGTAACAGGGATGTACTGCAACTTCAAAGGGGAGGATAGGCTCAGGGCGGTGTGACCTGAGAAAACCGTTCCTAACCAAGCGGCTTCAATGTCCCTAAGTTCTACTCCTGCATCTTCACATGCCTCATAGGTTGCGTCGGTTATCAAATCGTCAACGCTCTTGTCCCACAGCTCTCCGAACTTGGTACAACCCATCCCTATTATGGCAACTTTATCTTTGATCATGCCCATTTTTAATTCCTCTCCCCTTTCCATTAAGATATGGGCCTGGCTTTCCAGAAGTAATTATGAACACCTCCTCGCAGGCCGATTTTCCTAAAACACATCTCTACCGGCATTCCTATTGTGATCTTAGAAGGTTCGCACTCGGTTACTTCACACATCACCCGGCCACCGCCTTCAAAATCAACAACACCTACAACAGCAGGTGACTCCCTGCTCGGGGTTAGATAATCCAGCGTGTAGGTAAAAATATTCCCCTTCTTATCAGAGAATTTGTAGTCCTCAAAATCATCTTTAGTTTGGCATTTTATACACACCCTTTGGGGCGGGTATTGAGCGGTCCCACACTTTTTACATTTTTTTCCATAAAAGGCTAAGACGCTCTTACTCTCTCGCCACAGACAGGTGATCGATGGTGTCGGCGACTGAGGGCGAGATAGTTCTTGTATTGGCACCAAATCTCGCCAGTTTAGATACTTTTCATAATTGATATTGATCTTCTTCTCTAAAAGCTCCTTTATCTTTTGATTTCCGCGGAACTTCCCTATATTTGCTGTAACTTTCATAATGAAGGCGTCACCGCCATCCCCATAATTGGCAACCAGAATTAAATCCCCCGGCTTTGCTTCATCCAGCGCGGCAACCATCATCATCGGAAGTGCCGCCGTCCCCGTATTACCAATCGAGTCAAACAGGGGATCTTGTACCTGCGTCTCTAAGTCAAAGCCGAGACGCCTTGCCAAGCTGGTATGGCTTCTCCTGTCAGGCCCGTAGAATACCACCTTGGAAAAATCCTTTGGAGTTACTTTGTACTTCTCCATAATCTGGGAGATGACTCTTTGCATGGTATTCATATAGCCCTCGTTGATAATAAACCTCTCCTCCCAAGACCGAGTAAAAGAGTCCCCCTCAAGTCTCCACACATCAAGCAGTTCACTAAATACGGAATGACTTCCTTCAATACTGGCGATGATATCTGCGTTCCCTATGCCTAAGGCAACAGCTCCTTCGCCGAACAACGGTTCAAATTGGCTCTTTCCCGCTCCCATCCTACAGTCCGAGGCGGCAACAATGATGTTCTCCGCTGTACCGCTTTTGACAGCATCTACTGCTGAATTCATGGCGATAGTTGCTGCCCTCAGAGAATCAGTGAAATCGGCGGTACGAGTCTCCTTGGGCAGATCAACGGCAGCAGCGATTATGGCAGCCCCCTGCTTTTCTTTGTATGGCGAGGTGGTACTGGCAAAGAACAAACCATCTCCTCGTTGCCCACCCCCCTTCATGCAGCCAAAAGTAGCAGCCACCGCCATTGTTAAGCTATCCTCATCATGCTTAGCGACCGCCCTTTCTCCTCCTTTACTCCTTGTTCCCCAAGCTCGGGAAATTTCATCCCGACTTAACCGATAAGCAGGAATATAGGCTCCAAACGATGTAATGCCAACCACGATCTTACTCCCTCCTATCTCAACTGTTTATGCAACTTACGTCGATCTCGCAGCCTTCGAGTATGCAAAGGTTCTCAACATAATTTGTCTAAATCCTAACAATTTCTCGGGTCTGCTTACCATCCGGCCAGGAGCCAAAGGTCGTGAGTGCCTCCTCGGATGGCCTCTTCTTCAACCAA
The DNA here is from genome assembly GCA_013375335.1 of Desulfobacterales bacterium. Taxonomy (GTDB): domain Bacteria; phylum Desulfobacterota; class DSM-4660; order Desulfatiglandales; family B25-G16; genus JABXJZ01. The sequence goes on along the minus strand of JABXJZ010000170.1, from coordinate 1,430 downwards.
TCCCTTTCAAACGCATCATACGGTTTTGCGCGCCTTTTTCTGTCCGCACGTTCCTTTTGCCGTTCTTCTTCTGTCCCTTCACAATCTACAGTGAGGGTTTCCGGGTCATAAACCACCTTGTAAATATTTATCGCAGTCCAATCAGAAATGATTTCATTTTTTAGATCCTCCATAACTTTGTCAGGATCTCGAAATAGCGGGTCTCCATATCCGGCACCTCCTGCGTTCATGTGGATAACAATATCGCCATTCTTAACCCGGTGATACTCTCTTGTATTATGGGTGATTCTGTAATCACCTTTTATGCTACGGTTCTCAAGCAATTCGAAAATATTGGCAGGCATGTCCTTATCATCGTTTCTCATCTTCTGCCAAATGTTTGTGCCATGTATCTCGACACCCACCTTTACCGCTCCAGGATAGCCCCCGAAGAGACCCTGCACTGACCTGATATGCGTTTCTCTACCCCCGCTGAACATGGCCACCTCTGGTACATGATGAATGATATAGGCAGATTCTGTTCCAGTTCCCCCACGGAATTTTCCAAATCCGCAGCTGTCTTTCCTATGCCTTTGATAAAGATGCAATATGGGCATCTCGGCTTCCGTCTCCTCCGCATCGTATCCCCTTGAGGTAGGAGAGTAGACAAATGAGTTACTGTCCACACCGTCCATATCAACTCGAGCACCCATCCCTTCCGTATTGAATGGATAACTGAGCATATCAGAGATGCGGACACCGTATTGGTTTAACCCGGAGATATTCATGGAAGAGCCGCAACCCGTGGCAGCGCAAATCTGCGGGCGAAGCTCGCTATCAAACATCATCTTTGCAAACAACTGATAGGCGGCGTTCAATACTATGGCACAGAGCGAAGGGGAACGAGAGGTTGGAGCCATGGGATCTACATTGAATATGGTGCCCTTGGGAATATTCCATTTCGTAAAGGTGTAAAAGGGCACTCCTAATGGCAGATCGTTAAGTATGTGCTCTATAATATAGATCGCCGTCACTGCGACAGTATGGTGTGGAAAGGCCAGGTAAGAGCCCTGGTCATGCTCCGGAGAACTCCCACTGAAATCAAAGGCTATAGTATTCCCCTTCTTCTTTGCGGTAATGAAGCATCGCAGGAGACCTTCGTCCATCCCGACATGGTCTAAAAATGTCACAACCCTATAGGTGCCATCATTAAAGCTCTCAATACGTTTTCTACTTGCCTCCTCCCCGAGACTAACCAGGCTCCTGAACAATCCCTTTACATACAGGTTACTCTTTTCCTGGGCAAACTCACTCACCCTCTTTGCCAGGCGAGTGGCTGCAGCAACCCTTGCCTTTAAATCGTTTATTGCCTCGCGGGAAGCTCGAGACATGTAATTGGATATTAACTCAATCATGTCATCGCGTACGGTGAACTTCTCGCCTATCTTGAT
>JABXJZ010000019.1 GCA_013375335.1 Desulfobacterales bacterium | reverse complement strand
TCCTTGCCAAGAGTGTTGAAAAGGGGAAGATGGATACCAAGGAGAAGGATGCTATCATAGGCCGTATTAGAGGTACAATAGATATTGGCGACCTCAGGGATGTTGACTTCGTCGTAGAAGCTGTTAGTGAGGATTTAGGTCTCAAGAAGAGGGTCTTTAAGGAATTGGATGACCTGTGCAGGCCTGAGGTTGTGCTGACTACGAACACGTCGTCGATGTCTATTACGGAGATAGGAGCGAGCACCAAGCGACCTGATAAGGTATGTGGGATGCATTTTTTCAATCCTGCTCCTCTGATGAGGCTGGTAGAGGTTATCAGGGGATATTCGACGAGCGACGAAACGATAAAGACTACTAGCGAATTGGCTCAGAAAATGGGTAAGGTAACTGTAGAGGTGAAAAACGATTCGCCTGGTTTTATAGTCAACAGGATAATGATTCCCCATTTTCTTGAGGCTATCAAGATCGTTGAGCAGGGCATTGCCTCTATTGAGGATGTGGATAAGGCGGTAAAAAATGGCCTTAATTACCCCATGGGCCCCTTTGAACTGATGGATCTGACGGGTATTGATATAGCATACCTCGTGAGTGAATACCTTTATAACGAACTGAACAAGGAGAATAAATGGGTGGCGCCAAACCTGTTGAAGACAATGGTGAGGGCAGGTAAACTCGGTAAGAAGACCGGTGAGGGATGGTATAAGTAGAGGGGGTAATCGTTATCTCTTCTTTTTGTGCCGCGTAGATTTGAGGAGCTTTCGATATTTGTGTTTCCTTATCTTCTTCTTTCTTTTTTTTACAACGCTGCTCATGAAGCTGAAAGACCCCGAGACTTCAATAGGGTTGGGGGATGATAATGTGCGAAATCGAGCATTTGTTTACATAATATATCTTATCAGACATATAATCTGCAAATTCTCACCGGATCCCCTTCTTTTTCTTTATAGACAAAAGGTTTCTATCAGCTAATTCAACGAAGTCCTTTTCGCTCATTTCCCTTGAATAGGTTGCAAGGCCTATACTTGCTGTCACACCACCCCCGTGTTCCTCAAATCCTCGTTTCAGCCGTGCGCCTATGTTTCGAGCAATTTTGTGGCCCGCCTCAACGAGAATAACGGCGAATTCGTCACCTCCGTATCTGAAGGCTATATCCACATTCGCCCTGACGTGTGAACGAATGATCTTTCCACACCTCTCGAGCATCCTATCACCAGTAAGATGACCATATCGATCATTGAACTCTTTGAAATTATCCAGGTCTAAGAGGATTAACGATAGTGGATGCTTCAGCCGCTTTGTCCTGCCAATCTCTTCCTTCAGTCTGTTGTAGAAATGCCGTTGATTAAAGAGACCAGTGAGATTATCGGTTATTGATAACCTGGCCAGTTCATCTCTCGTCTTTCTTTCTATCAAGATCCTCTTGATCTTGGCCTCCATTTCACCAATCTCAAAGGGCTTGCTAATAAAATCATCTGCTCCGGCATCTATGACATCCATGAAGGGACAGTCTTTATCATCAGTCATGGCGATTATATTTATGTGAGGGGCTTGTCTCCTCACCGTCTTTATAAGTTCAATGCCATCAAGTTCCGGCATACCTATATCGGTGATCAAGAAAGTATATTTTTCATCTCTCAGTTGCTCTAATGCATGTTTTCCATTGCCGATGAAGTCAGCGTTAAACCCTAAATTCAGCAGTAGATCCCTTAGGCCTCTGCCTACCACCATCTCATCGTCAACGATCAGGAGATTTTCCTTCTTGTAATCGTATTCTTGTCCCATCTTAGGGTAACTTAGCAGATGTCCTAATCTTGCCTATCAAGTAACTCACCACGCAATGAGTTCTGAAGACCCTGAACAATCCTTACCCTCACCAGCCTCCCTTTAAGATCAGTCCTCGAGGGGAAATTGACCACCTTATTGCCTAAGGTCCTTCCGGTTAGCTGACTATCCCCTCTTCTAGCAGGGCCTTCAACCAGGATTTCTTGAAGTGTCCCTTCAAGCGACCTATTTTTCGATAGGGTTATCCCCCTTTGCCGGTCTTGCAAGATAGACAGGCGTGTCTGTTTCTCTTTCTCCTTGATCTTTCCCGGCAGCTGTAGGGCCATAATTCCCGGTCTTTCAGAATATTTGAACGAGAAGAGGCTATCAAATTCTATCGTCTCTATCAACCCTAAACTATCCTCAAAATCCCTTTCCGTTTCACCTGGAAAACCAACCATCATATCACTCGTGATTGCTATATCAGGCCTTGTTTTCCTGAGGCGTCTTATCAAATCAGTATAGTCATCCCTTGTGTATCTCCTGTTCATAAGCCTCAGTACCTTATTCGAGCCTGACTGCACCGGCAAGTGAATGTGTGGACAAAGGCTTTTTAGTTCGGCAAAAAGATCTATGAGCTCATCGGATAAATCCTTGGGGTGGGAAGTTGTAAAGCGGAGCCTCTCTAGGCCTGCTATACTATCCAAACTTCTGAGCAGGCCAGGAAACGTGGGTAGCGCCTTGTTTTTTGTGTTATAGGAGTTTACATTCTGTCCTACAAGGGTAATCTCCTTTATACCTTGGCTCACTAAGTATTTAGCTTCATCGATAATCCTCTCCGCAGGCAGGCTTACCTCCCTCCCTCGAACAAAGGGAACGATGCAATAGGTACAAAAATTATCACAGCCCTCCATAATCTTTAAGAAACTCTTAACCCTGCCCTTCAAATAGCCATTGCACTTGGGGACAGAGGTAGGGTCACTAGCCAGATCGAGAGAGGAAATCCTCCGCCTTCCTTCCTTGATTTGAGAGAGGAACTTACCTAGGTGATAGATATTCCGTGGGCCCAAGACTAAATCAAGATAGGGGAAGCGCTCGAAGAGGTCTATCCCTCTTTCTTGGGCTACACATCCAATGATGCCGGCAATCAAATCCGGTCTCTTCCTCTTTACACGAGACAATCGACCAATATGGGTCAATGCCTTCTCTTCGGCCTTCTGTCTGACTGCGCAGGTATTGATCAAGATGATGTCAGCATCGTCAATGCTCTCCGTCTGCCTATAGCCTTTATCGACAAGGATCTGGCTGATTGAGTCGGAATCACGCTCATTCATCTGACAGCCGAAGGTTGTAATGTGAAATGACCGGGCCAACTTATCTACCCTGCTCTGTCAAGTCCTTTATGATGATCTTCTTAACGTCTCCTGTCTTCATAGAAAAGGCACCATAGGGGTGCTCGCCATGAAAGAGGTGATCTTTGTCCATCTTTACTTCAACTTGGGGCTCCTATCGATAAGACCCCTCTGCCTTGACATGAATACTCCCCTCTTCTTTTAGGTATTTGATAAGTGGGAAGATTTCCTCATCGCACCCTGGAGCTATAGAGATCTCAATCTCGCCATTTGCCGGATCGATTGTTCTCACAGAGGCCATCCCGTCATAGGACTCTATGATCCATTGTAACCAACATATCTCCTTCGTATCTACAGACAAGGTGTACTTACTGGTCTGCCTTGTTGAAAGAAGATTCACCCCATTTCAGTTTTGTCCTTAAGATATCAAAATAGTCTTGATCGGGGGATTTAATCAGTTGCAGGTTTTTCTCTGACTTGGAGACAATAACCCTGTCATTATCCATAAGATCGAAGCCAACCTGGCCATCAAAGGTAAGGGTTACCTCCTCGCTATCTTCTCCCATCGTAATCTCTATGACTGAGGTATCCGGCAGGATAATAGGCCTCTGCGTCAAAGTAAATGGGCATATTGGCGTCAATATCAATGCGTCTAGATTTGGATAGAGTATGGGGCCTCCAGCAGAAAGGTTATAGCCTGTTGAGCCTGTGGGAGAGGATACTATGAGCCCATCTGCCCCAAAAGTGGTCAGAAAACGACCATCGATGGACACCCTCAGGTCAATAATCCTGGCCAACGCGCCTTTGTTAATAACCGCATCATTCAAGACTGCAAGACGGCATTTCTCCTCATCATCTCTCAAGACGCTGGCCTCCACCATGAGCCTGGTTTCAACCTCTATCTCTCCGGCGATAAGCCTCTCCATGTGCTTATAGAGCCTCTTTAACGGAGTCTCCGTCAAAAAACCAAGGCCTCCAATATTAACACCCAAGATAGGGAGGCCATATCGACCAACCTTCCGCGCTGCCCCCAGCAATGTTCCATCCCCACCCAACACCACAACCAAGTCGACTGTATCCGGTATACGTGTTTCCTCCTCAAGGCATTGACTTAAGTAGGACCTGGATACCATCTCTTCCGTATATGCAGTTATTCCTCTTTCCGTGAACCAATCACTTAGGCGCTGAGACTCCCTCTTTGCAGGCTCGAAATTGGGCTTGAAGATTATCCCCACTGATTTCGGTGTCTTTCCTAACTTCATCCCGTTATTATTTCCCCTTTCTCAGGAAACCCGTCATGATTGATCAGGGCAATAGTTACCCCTTTACCTCGCCGATTACAAACCATTCGTCAACCAAATCGGAGGTCGTATCAACCAGGAGGTGCACGATGTTTAGAGAGGGATATAGGTTTTTTAGGTCCTCTAGGTCAACTGGCTCGAATCTCTCCTTGTTATTTAGATAGGCCTGCTCGGTCAGGGCATTTGATTCATAGTTCTCTCTGGTTCTCTCGGATATCCTTCTGAGAGAAACCGCCTGGGGGCACTGTGTTTGTTCGATAACAAAGACCTTGTCATGTCTTGCAGCTATCTCGGCGGCCCTCCTCCTGAGGGCTTGGGTGATAAAGGTGGCATCCAGAATGATCCCTTGGCCTTTGCCTGCGAGCTCATCCGCACGGGAGAACATCTTATCATAAACAAGCTGCCTCTTTTTCATATCGGATGCAACCTTCTCGTCAAAGATATCCTCGCCTTTTAGCGCTTCAAGCCTGATTAGGTCTGTTCTCAATATCGTATAACCTTTCAGCTCAGCTATAACCTCTGTGGTTTCGGTTTTGTACGAAGCTGGGAGCCCGCACGCGATCAGTACTGTCTCAGGCACCATTTCCCTTTTGATGAAATCTACAAATGGTTCTCTCATAATTAGCTCACCCTATATAAGACCTAGCGAGGCTGAAGTACCTCTGTGCCGTCCCTATAGCTTCCTCCTTTTTTTCCGCTTCTATATTTTCATCGTTGAGCTGGAAACTGCTCACCTTTCCCCTCACAAAGGCTCGATAAACTTTGTAAAAGGTAAGCAGGGAATCTACGTCGGCCTCTTCCCCTGCCATTTCCTTATAGCGATCCCAGAGTATCTTAGAATGGGCATTTCCTCTGTGGTATTCCAAATCCATCACCAGAAAGGCGATGTCACACACACTGTCAGTATATCTGAATCTCTTGTTGAATTCAATACAATCGAATATCGGGAGAGCCTCCGTGAGGCAGATATGTTCCATGTGGAGGTCACCGTGGCAGTCCCTGATCTTCTTGGTCTTTATCCTCCTGAGGAAAGCCTCCCTGCCTGAGCGGTAAAAATCTGCTGTCCATCTCTTGAGGGCGTCGAAGTCCTTTCGTTGAATTGTCGTTCCAATATATCGCTCGGTCTGGGCAAAATTCTCATCTGTATTTACCCTGAACATTTGTGGGTCACCGAACTTATCAATATCTGAGGAATTTCGGGCGCTTAGATGAAATCTCGCAAGCACCCTCACAATCCTCTTGAGGTGCTCACCTTTCAGTTCTCCTCGGAGAAATACCGATTTCATGAGCATTTCATCGGGGAGCCTTTTCATCTTGACTGCGTATTCAGCAACCCTCCCCTCCCCTATTCCCATCCTGTAGAATCCACCGTCGTTGAGTATTGGCAGCACGCCCATATAGGTATCCCTTGATAGTCGCCTGTTCAGTATGACCTCTTGATGACAGTAATAGAGTCTCTTTTTCAAGGTTGAGAAGTCTAGGAATCCAAGATTGACCGGTTTTTTTATCTTGTAGACGAATTCATCTGCAAGGAAAACGAGAGAGATATGGGTCTGAATAAGGGATACCCGTTCTGTTTTATCTGGAAGGGAGGCGGGAACCAGAAGGTCATCGATCATAGAACGCATTTTTATGGCCACAATATGAACCTGCCTTGGAAAAACCTATCTCCTCGCTGTGAGCATACTAGAGAGCTATTGCGGGTGGGTCAAGGGTAAAATTGGCAAACTGTATTGACTTTAGTATGTATCTAATCTAATTACTTTACGGACTTGCTGGAAGAGGCAGGATGTATCAGGACATAACCGAGGCGGCCGCTTTTATCAGGCAGAGAATAACAAGGGAACCCCTCATAGGGATGATTACGGGTACAGGGCTTGCAGACGTGACTCATGCGATGGAGGTCGATGGAAGTATTCCATATGAGCAGATACCTCACTTTCCGGAATCGACTGTTGCCGGCCATGCTGGTATTCTTGTCTCTGGCACTATAGCAGGAAAACCAATCCTTGCCATGCAGGGAAGATTGCATATCTACGAGGGATATACCGCTACTGAGATTACCTTTCCAGTGAGGGTTATGGCGACCCTAGGAGTGAAGTACCTTTTTGTCTGCAGTGCTGCAGGTGGGTTAAATCCTGAATTTGCACCAGGAGAATTGATGCTCCTCACAGATCACATAAATCTGACCGGTGGCAACCCCCTTATTGGGAGGAATCTGGAGGAATTCGGACCGAGGTTTCCCGATATGACATCTGCCTATGATAAGGATCTTATAGCCTTTGCCAAGCAGAAGGCAATAGAAGAGGGGATTAATCTGAATCAGGGCGTGTATGTGGGAATAACCGGACCAAGCCTTGAAACACCTGCTGAGACGAGATTCTTAAGAACCATAGGTGCTGATGCAGTAGGGATGTCAACTGTTAACGAGGTTATTGTAGCTGTTCACTCAGGATTAAAGGTGTTGGCAATCGTGGCTATCACGAATATCAATATCCCCGATCGTATGGCAGGGACCTCAATTGAACAGGTGATTGCCACTGCTAGAAACGCATCCCCGTCCCTGGCCAGATTACTCACGAGAATCATCGAGGATTTGGAAAGATGACCAGGGCAGATATCTTGGTTTACAACGGGACTATTCTCACCATGGATGACCAGGATACGATTATACAGGACGGCCTCGTAGCCATATCAGGGAATACGATACAGTGTGTGGGGAACGATGAAAAGGGCTCTATAAGTGCAGAAAGGGAGCTTGATGCCGAAGGTGGCCTCATACTTCCCGGTCTCATAAATGGCCACACCCATGCAGCTATGACCCTCTTTAGGGGCCTAGCAGATGATCTCCCCCTTATGGATTGGTTGAATAACTACATCTTTCCCGCAGAGGGCAAGATGGATGCGGATTTTGTGAGGACTGGAACCCTTCTGGCCTGTGCGGAGATGATAATGTCCGGGACAACCACATTCTGCGACATGTATCTCTTTGAGGAGGAGGTAGCTAAGGCCGCGAAGGAGGGCGGTATGAGGTGCCTGGTTGGAGAGGTCCTCTACGATTTTCCCTCTCCAAACTATGGAGCAGTAGAGGAAGGATTCATCTATACAGAGGAATTGATTGAAAGATGGAAAAAGGATCCCCTTATAAATGTAGCAGTAGAACCACATTCTTTGTTCACCTGCGGGGTGGAACTCTTAGTCAAGGCGAATGATTTGGCCCTTAGAAAAGGCGTCCCTCTTATCCTCCATATGGCTGAGACAAGAGAAGAATTGGAGGAGATAGAAAAGAGATATGGAAAAGGACCCGCTGTGCATCTGAAGGATCTTGGTCTGTTGGGGCCTCATCTCATCCTCGATCACTGCGTCCATGTCAGTGAATCAGACATAGAGCTCCTCGCAGAACATAAGGTAAGCGTCATCCATAACCCGGAGAGCAATATGAAGCTCGCCTCAGGCATAGCCCCTGTGCCTGAGATGATGGGAAGGGGCATAACGGTCGGTCTGGGCACTGATGGATGTGCCTCCAACAACAACCTTGATCTCTTTGGTGAGATGGACATGGCGGCAAAACTGCATAAGGCAAATAAGCTCGACCCTGCCGTAATGGATGCCCGAACCCTCGTAAGGATGGCAACTATAAACGGTGCCAGGGCCCTTGGACTTGAGAAGGTAACTGGATCATTAGAGGCAGGGAAGAGGGCCGATCTGATAGTGATTGACCTTCATAAGCCTCATCTTATTCCCATGTATAATCCCTTTTGCCACCTCGTCTATTCTGCTAGAGGCCATGATGTGAAGCATTCGATTATTGATGGGCAGGTTGTTATGGAGGATAGAAGACTCTATACGTTGGATGTTGAAGCTATTATAGAGCGATCAAAGGAGAAATCCAGGAAGGTAAGGGAATGGGTGAGATAAAGCCAGGGCTTCGCCCCAATTACTATCTCAGGCTACGAAATGACGGTATTCCCCTTACTTCTTGCGCCTCCGTAACTCCCCTGATTATCGCCTCTACGAGGATCTCCCCAGCCATCAGGCCTACCGTATGGTAATCGACCTCAATCTCACCAGACGCTAAAACAAAGACAATATCACCATCATAGAGCGTGTGTCCCGGGCTAAGGGATTTCGCCGTAGCAAGACTGGCCATCTTTGCCACAGTCGAGGCATCTTGTTTATCTAGTTTTGCATTGGTAACAATTACACCAACTGTCGTGCTCTGGAAGGCCGATACAGGCCGTTGAACACCTCTTCTCATCTGTTCCGCTGTATCTGCGAATTCCCTACTGCCTTTATCCTTCCTGGCGCCAGCCAAGATCCTTCCGGTGACGGGGTCTCGTACGTCACCAAAGGCATTTACCACTGCTAGTGCCGCTACTACGAAGCCGCCATCCTGTACATGCGCTGCTAAACCTACCCCGCCCTTCATTGCCCGATCGATACCATAAAACTTGCCTACTGTTGCCCCAGTTCCTGCCCCGATAGAGCCTTCAGCAGCCTCGCCATCGGATGCCTGCTGACATGCCAGATAGCCCATAGCCTTGTCAGGCCTTCTCTTTGCAGAACCCACCCTGAGGTCAAAGAGCGCCGCAGTCGGTACAATGGGAATCCGGGCGACCCCGACATCAAATCCACAGCCCCTCTCTTCAAGGTAACTCATCACGCCTGAGGTGGCATCGAGCCCGTAGGCGCTCCCACCTGCAATACAGATCGCATGCACCTTTGGCACAATATGAGAGGGGCTCAGTGCATCGATCTGTCTTGTGCTGGTGGCGAATCCGCCAACATCAACTCCGCCTGTCATGCCAGGTGGAGCGAGTACAACTGTCACTCCCGTGAGCGCCTCAAAATCAGATGCATGACCAACGGAGACTCCCTTAATATCCGTAATACTAACAGGCACTGTTGTAAACCCCCATCTTTAATTCCATCTCATCTTAGCTATAATTCGCATTTTAATCAATATGGGGCACCTCAGTTGGCCGCTCTTGTTGCAACATCTCGCGGCCGCTAAGGATACTCAACCTGCACGCCTTTTTGGTGACAATTCGGAAACAGGGGGCAGTATCCCTTTTATTTTTTCCCCTTGTGTTGTAATTTCAGACTTACCGTTGGCTCCTCACTATCAAATAGGGGGTGCAACCTCCATGATTATACTAATAATCCTCGGACTGCTTCTCGCATTGGTTGGCCTCGCCGGTTGCATTTTACCCCTTATCCCCGGTCCTCCCCTCAGTTTCTTGGCCTTAATCATTCTCTCCTATGCCAAGGATTGGCAACCATTCAGTTTGACATTTTTGATTATTGTGGCAGGGTTGATGATAGTAGTGACGATTTTAGACTACGTGGTTCCTGCCGTAGGCGCAAAGAGATATGGGGCATCAAAGTTAGGTGTGGGGGGCTCAATTATTGGGATGCTTGGAGGGCTTTTCTTCTTCCCGCCCTGGGGAATGCTCGGGGGTGCAATTGCAGGGGCACTGGTTGGGGAACTGGTGGCTGGGGGGCAGGGGAAACAGGCACTCCGTGCCGGCTGGGGTGTCCTCGTCGGGAACATGGTAGTCACCGGATTAAAACTGGCCTTTTCCGGATCCATGCTCTTCTTATACCTCAGAGCGGTCTTCTAACAATTCCCGGTACCAGTTGCTGCAACAGTCACGCGTACATCTTACAGGAGATTCACTGATCTTCAGGGGGATAGAATGGGATTAGAGAAGAATGATCTAATTAAAAGGGCAGCTGAGGATCTGAAGAAGGCGAAACATGCTATAGCCTTAACTGGTGCTGGTATTTCAACTGAATCCGGTATCCCGGATTTCAGAGGTCCGTTTGGAATCTGGACAACGGACCATGGGGCGGAAAGGAGAGCCTATCAGACCTATGAGAAATTCTTAGAAGACCCAAGGAGGTACTGGGAAGAGAGGCTAAATGCCCCTTCTCTGTTGGGGGATTTAGAGAAGGCAGAACCTAACCCCAGTCATACTGCGTTAGTTGAGCTTGAAAAAATGGGAATCCTCAAATACCTCATAACACAAAATATCGACGGCTTGCATGAGAAGGCTGGATCTAGAAATCTTATAGAATACCACGGGAGCTATTTCAAACTAAGGTGTGTGAAATGTGGCTCGAGGTCCGGTATTAAGGAAATTGATTTGGAAAAGCTAAGGATAGAAGAAAAACTCCCTCCTCTCTGTAGGTGCGGGGGGGTGATAAAATCAGATGTGGTCCATTTTGGAGAACCAATCCCCATAGATGCGGCCAGGAGGAGTCAGGAAGAAGCCTGGCGGTGTGATCTAATGCTCATTTGTGGCACGTCGGCGGTAGTTTACCCCTTTGCTCAACTTCCACGCTTGGCCAAGAAGCACTTGGTGGAAAAGGAAACTAAAACAGAATCCGGCCTATACTTGGTCAAGCAAGTGCCTGCTGCCACCATTATCGAGGTCAATGCTGAACCCACCCCTTTGACTGAGGCGGGAATTTCAGACTACTTGATTCGAGGAAAAACTGGTGAGGTTTTGCCTGGGATAGTTCAAGAGATTAAAGGGATCCAGAGGTGACACAGGGGGCGTACCTAGTGGCGTTAAAAAAATAGCAACCAGGAAAAGGACAGCGATGGCAATAGCCACTCTTTATAGAGATGAGCTCAAGGAGTATGACTTTGGGCCCGGTCATTCCTTCAGGGGGGATCGATACGAGATATTTGCCCGATTTTTGAGGGAAAAACTAAGTGATGTCTCTTACCGGATGATTGAGGCAGAGTGGGCACGTGATGAAGACTTATTGAGGATATGTAAAGGGGATTACATTGAGTTTACCAAGACCTATTTCAAGGCTGCCAGTTCTGGTTTGTACTATGATGAAGACTTCTATCGGTTTCACAGTTCAGATAATCGGCCGATTGGAACACCGGGGAATGTGGAAGAGGCGGCAAGGCTGATAGTCGGTCAGGCAAAGCTGGCTGCTCATCTTATTGAAGGGGGAAAATTTAAAAAGGTAGTCTCTATCGGGGGAGGAATGCATCATGCCCAGGAGAGCTATGGGGAAGGGTTTTGTATCTATAATGATGTTGCCTTCACAGCCAGATATCTAATGGATGAATACAAGTTAGAGCGCATATTGATTTTGGACACCGATGCCCATGCTGGTAACGGGACCTGTCGATACTTTCATGCTGACCCCAGGGTCTTGTTCATCGATCTTCATCAGGACCCCACGACTCTCTACCCTGGAACCGGATTCATACACGATATTGGTTCAGATAGAGGGAAAGGTTTTACCCTCAATGTCCCACTTCCCCTCTATGCAGGCTATGACTCATATCAACTTGTCTTTGATGAGATAATTCAGCCAATAGCCGAAGAGTTCAAGCCCCAGATACTTATTAGAAATGGAGGATCTGATCCCCATTTTGATGATGGGCTTACTCAATTAGGCTTACCAGTAAAGGGTTTTAGAATGATTGGAAATAAAGTGAGGGAAATAGGTAAGATCTGTGATGGAAGGGCCATTGATCTAATCGCTTCTGGGTATAACAGAGAGGTGTTACCCTATGCGTGGTTGGCACTTATTTGCGGCCTTGCAGATATCAAGATTACCATCGATGAAATAGGCTTAATCCCCTCAGAATTTAAGAAAGATCCATCCTTTGGTGCCACCAACTCGATTGTAAGGGAAATCAAGAAAAATCTCGGGTATTACTGGAAGTGTCTCTCTTAGATCTAGACCAGGAAAATCATAATCTCAATAAGTTTTAGACTATTATTGAAGTGATTCATTAGTTTGTAATAGACGGGTAATTGAGCCCGTGAGAGGCTTTTTTGTAATGGTAGATCTGCCGTTTAATCCCTTAAAGAGGGCAAGAGAGGTTGAAGAGCTGGTTATGGAGGGTTTGGCAAGGAAATATTATCGGTTCAGGCCTGCAAGATACTATGCTGGCATAGCAACTGCTGACATTGTAGGGTGCCCTTTTCCGTGTGCTTATTGCTGGAAGTACGGAAGGAACCTACATCCCGAAATGAGCAGGGATAGATATTATTCACCGCACGAGGTTGCAAATAGACTCCTATCTGTAGTCAAGAGAAGGGCTTTCAACAAGGTAAGGCTGAATGGCGGAAAGAGGATTCTTCACTATCCCTCTTAAAGGCCTCGAGGATTTGA
>JABXJZ010000498.1 GCA_013375335.1 Desulfobacterales bacterium | reverse complement strand
ATCTCGATATAATCTCCTCAAGGGCACCTTGATCTCCATCGTTAAACCGATCCAGAAGGTCGAAATCAGATATCATATCTATTTCTTTAGACACCGAACGAGTGGAACTCGTTTAAACCTCAGGCTTCCCCTTTTTCCGTTTTGGGCTTCTCCAAGGCTCGGTTTCCCAGCCATGGATTGGGCCAAAAAAGGGCCCAGATAACTTCTTCCTGGGCCCTTTCATCAATGATCAGAGAATAATCCGCTCTGATAGTTACTCCAACAATATTCCCTTTTCGGGGGTATGTTTCTTGGGGACGTAGAAGCAGACCTTATTGCGCCCTTTACCCTTAGCCTCGTATAGGGCTGTGTCCGCAAATTTGATAAATTCCTCCTTCGATTTGGGCCAAATAGCGGGAATTGCCGCAATGCCGAGGCTAACAGTGAGATGGACCTTTTCATCGCCCACGGAAAGGGGCGTCGCTTCGACGGATCTACGAATTCGCTCGGCGATGACCACTGCATCCCTCATTGTCGCCTTGGGAAGGACCACTACGAATTCCTCACCGCCAAATCTGGCAACGATATCGTGCTTACGCAGGGATTCCTTCAAGAGCGAGGCTATATGGATGAGGGCTCTGTCACCCTTGTCATGCCCATATCGGTCGTTAATGGCCTTAAAGTGGTCGATATCCAACATGATGATGGATAGGGGTTGTTTTTTGAGGGAGGAATCCCTGAATTCGGCCTCAAGAACTTGATTGATGTATCTCCGATTGTAGAGATTGGTCAGCGTATCATAAATGGCCATATCCTTCATTGAGCTAAAAACTTGGGAGTGCTTCAAGGATGAAGCCATTTGATATGTGATCAGAGAGAAGAATTGAAGGGCTTGGGCATCGAAGGCGTTTGTGCGGTCGCTATTTAACGAGGTACATCCCAATACCTTTCCCTCATTGATCAAAGGAAGGCTGATATGGGATTTCAGCCTCCCATCCGAGGGCTCTATCCGGTGGGACTCAAACCGCCTCCTCTCTACGTGGGTACGAATCTGCTCAGGGGTTAGGCGTTCTCCGGTAAGAAAGGTAAGGGTTTTGATCGTATTTCGGGCCACCTCGTCGACAAAAAGACGACCGCTTGACTCGTGACAGTAGATGTAGAGGTTTAAATCCTTCTTCAATAGGATGGAAAAGGCAACAATATCAAATAAATGCGAGAGTTTAGATC
>JABXJZ010000169.1 GCA_013375335.1 Desulfobacterales bacterium | reverse complement strand
TTGACCTGCGGGCTCTGGTGTCTGGCCATGGTCTGGACAGATAGGAAGTTCCTGCCAAGGCCTTACCGGATGGGCAGGGCACTCATGGTGCTTAACATCGTCTTCGGCATAGCCATGACTTCCTTCGGACTGAAGGCCTTCACTGACTGGCTCGTGAAGACATTCTAAGGAGACTCCCTTGTGTTCCTCGGGCATCACTATGTCCCAGAGAACTGAGCCCTTTACATTGCTGCCAAATTATCATATTGTTATTAACAAACTGTTAATACCAGGTGCAGGGGAGGGAGATGAGCTATTTTAAGAATCCCTTCATCTATGGAGGCAGGGTTTCAGGGGATGCCTTCTGCAATCGCGAAAGCGAGATCCAGGAACTTCTGGGAGACATCCGCAGCCGACAGCACGTCATCCTCTCTTCTCAGCGCCGTTTTGGCAAAACTTCCCTGGTGTGGAAAGTCCTCGAGGAGGCCCAGAAGGACAATATTATTCCTGTTTACGTGGACCTTTATCCCATCTCAACCCTGGGAGAATTTATCGAAGAATACGCCAAGGCAATTGCGCGAACTCTTACCGCGTTTGACAAGGCCAAACGGCTCATGCGGGGGCTCTTCTCTCGTGTTCACTTAAGTATGGGAGTTGATCCAGCCGGAAATCCGCAGTGGAGCGTAGGGTTCGACAGGACACGTGAAACGGAAACATTTGATGAAGTGGCATCCAGCCTGGAGAATTACCTCAACAGGAGAAGCAACTATGGAGTGGTGGTCTTTGATGAATTTCAACAGATCACGGAGACCGATGGCGAAAAGACAGAACGCCGGTTGCGAAGCGCCATCCAAACCCACGAACATGTGTCATATCTGTTTGTGGGCAGCAAGAAGCATCTCCTTCATGACCTCTTCTCCAATCCTAATCGCCCTTTTTATCGATCCGGGAAGATCTTTCCCTTGGAGAAAATCGACCCTGGTCACCTCAAGAGATTTATTGAGAAGAGGTTCAATGAGGCAGGGGTGGACATTGACGGAAAGACCTCAGGACTTATAGTGGAGACAACCGAGTGTCATCCCTATTATACCCAATACCTCTGCCATATTCTCTATGATATTATGGAAGAGCGGCGGATCAGGACAGATGATGTTCCAAGGGCTATCGATTTCCTGCTTCGCCGCGAGTCCACTGCCTACATGAACACGTGGGATCTTCTTACGCACCGCCAAAGACAGGCTCTCGTGGCCTTGTCGGAAACTGGCCCCGGAGAGAACCCCTTTCGGCCGGAAATACTGAGGAGATTCAATATATCTCAACCGTCGGTTATGATCCGGGCGCTGAAGAGCCTGGTTGATAAAGACCTTGTGGACAGGGCCAACGGCCGGTATGAGATCATAGACCTATTCTTTAAGAGGTGGATCAAGACGGCTATCTCCATGAACTCCCATGGTTAAGCGCTCCTTTCGCCCCCTACCCTGCCCCTACAGGTCGCACTGTAAAAATCTCATTCTATAATTCGCTGAACCCGCCGTTCATCTCGAATTCGTGTACCTCACTGAAGCTAGATTATGGTAAGAGGAGGCATTTCTTCTTAGTTGACACTAACACCTCCTTTCCCCTAAACTCCCCTCACTAAAAAACTGTCATGCCGAACAGGAGTGAAAACCTGGAAAACAGCCTGGCAAAACGAGACGGCATCTTCTATGGCTGGGTCATTCTCTCCATCGCCTTTATCACGCTGGTGCTTGGCTATGCCATCAGGAACACCTTCTCGGTTTTCTACCCCACCATCGTGGAGGAATTTGGATGGACGAGGGGCAATACCGCCCTGATGTTCTCTATTACCGTCATCATCTATGGTGTAGTGGCGCCAATGGCGGGCAGCCTCGTGGATAGGTACGGGCCACGATTTGTTGTGCCAGCCGGGGCGATCATCGTGGGAGGTGGAGTAGCCCTCTGCAGCATGGCAACCGCTCGGTGGCACTTCTATCTCTTCTATGGGGTTATGGGGGCGGCAGGCCTGAGCTTGGCGGGGTGGGCACCACTGAGCGCCCTTATATCGAACTGGTTTGTCAGAAGGCGGGGCCTTGCCTTTGGTATCTTGAGTGCCGGCTTCGGTGGCAGCCTGGTATTCGCGTCCGTCGCCCAATTTCTCATCTCAAGGTTCGGCTGGCAAATGGCCTATGTCATCATCGGGATCACTTCGATTGTAGTTATTGTGCCCCTCTGTGGCCTATTGATGCGTCGGAGCCCACAGGACAGGGGGCTCCAGCCAGACGGTATGCCGCTCTCATCAGATGAGCCCCGGCATCTTAATGGTCCCGGAATAGCAACCGGGTTTGAGGGTAAATGGGCTTCCACGACCTGGACCCTTTCCCGTGCGATGAAGACCTATCACTTCTGGCTCCTGTTCTCGATATCGATCTGCCTCCTGGGATTCGCTGAGACAATCGCAATCGCCCACCAGGTTTTCATCTTCCGCGATGCAGGCTACAGGCCTATGCTGGCCGCCAACGTCTACAGCGTGTTCGGCGTTGCCTTTGTGCTCGGGAACATATGCAGCTTCGTTTCAGATCGACTCGGACGGGAAAGGGTCTTTTTACCCGGTTGCCTGCTCAGTGCTGTGGCTGTATGCCTCCTGTTCCTGATCAAAGACCCATTCCACCCCTGGATGGGCTTCCTGTTCGCGGTCTTTTTTGGCCTGGGAATAGGCACTGCAGGTCCGGTGTTTTTCACCACGGTAGCTGACCTTTTCCAGGGGAGGCATTTCGGCTCCATTCAAGGCACGGTTGTGCTGGGCTTCTCCCTAGGTGGCGCCATCGGTCCATGGCTTGCAGGATTTCTCCATGATAAAACCGGTACCTACTTTGCGACGTTCCTCATACTGCTGGGGTCATTGCTGCTGTCCATATTGCTGATGGAGCTCGTTGCCCCCCGTAAGATAAGGCCAGTTCCCTAGCGAGAAGGACCTGTCAGGCCTTGGCACAGGGCAAAATGGGAGATGAGAGGGGCTGAATAAGGAAAAAGGCGGCACCCTTTCATGGTGCCGCCTTCGAGACCCTGGTCGGTTATAGTACCTCTACGTTTTTGGCCTTGGGGCCTTTTGGGCTTGTCTCGATCTCAAACCGGACTCTCTGGCCTTCCTGCAGGCTTTTGAATCCGGATCCGCTGATGCCAGTGTGGTGGACGAAAATATCCTGACCATCATCCTGCTGAATGAAACCATAGCCCTTTTTCTCGCTAAACCACTTCACTGTTCCTTCTGCCATAGCGCTCTCCCCTCCTTTCTAAGATTCTCCGCGCAGTCAGGATTAACGCTTTGGCAAAATAAAAAGACTATTAAAGCGTGGTACTGCGGCTTCAATAGTCTCGATAATCTCTTTCCCCAAAAACTGTCAATCCAAACGTGCTAAAGTTACTATACATTGGCTCTACTGGATTTTCAAGCTTATTTTGTAGTCTGTTCACTGTCACAGTGTATAGCGATATGGACATAGAAAAAGGGGGCACAGATGCTGCGAGAAGGGGTCTTACGAGCAACGAAGCAAGACACGCGTTTTCCCTTTGATGTCCAACTGGGCTTGTGAGTCAAGAGCAGAGTTGACCTCTCGCCTACATATCGACTCTCATTTCAGGCCGCTATGCCTGCTTCAGTAGGTAAAACCTTACCAGAAAGTAGCAACTAAAATCCCTTAATATGAGTACTCCGTCGCGAAATTGGTAGACGGGTTATTTTTAAGTAACTGAAATACCGTGATGAATGGATATGACCCATTTGTGCACGTTTTTTGCAAGTTTACCGGAAGGAGGGGACCTGTCAGAGTCAACCTTAACGGATTGAAGGATTATCAAGAATAAGA
The DNA here is from genome assembly GCA_013375335.1 of Desulfobacterales bacterium. Classification (GTDB taxonomy): domain Bacteria; phylum Desulfobacterota; class DSM-4660; order Desulfatiglandales; family B25-G16; genus JABXJZ01. Next base: position 534 of record JABXJZ010000169.1, on the reverse strand, counting down.
CTCTTTACCTCCTAAAAGGCGGAGTCATTATTGCTCTGCCTTTTATTATGCCCTCTTTCGGTCAAACTTCCCACCCACCTTGACATGATACCCTATTTCATCCTGGAATTATCCTTGACTTCTGAGTCAGGCTTCAGCAATACTACCAAATTGAGATAGCCTAAGTCCAATAATGCGTGAGGCAGCTATCTCGGGGATCCATGACTGACCCACCCGGTCTGGGGGAAACAGCAACCGTTAACCTTTTTTGATTAGCCTGAGTCCACAAGGCAGCTAATCAGGAAGGCTTTTTCAGAAGGCCTTCAAGGGCACCATGACCGTGCCCGCTGAGGGCTTTTTTGCTTTGAGGACGGAGGATACTTTATGGCGTTGGGCCTTTTGTCTTTAGCCCTGCGCCTTCCTTCCTATCAGCCATCAGCTACGAGCCATCGGCCCAGAATTGGGCCTCTTGCCTATTCAGTTTATGGCCGCCATTTTCTTGACATATCAACAAGATAAGCGTACGGTACGATTATTATTCATCCCTTCAGGAGG